>JADIMY010000082.1 GCA_017694345.1 Candidatus Onthovivens merdipullorum
ATTATTTTCATTTAATTTAGAAAACTCAAAGAAAGTAAATAAAACTAAAAATACTAAGTGAATTATCATAAATACGATATATAAATTATTGAAACTACTATTAGGAATTACGATTAAAAGTAAATTGGGAATAAGTAAAAAGAAAGCACTTAATCCTAAACTAGTAGCTTCTTTTTTATAAAAAATCTTTCTTAAATAATCTAGTGTTAAAGGCATTAATAAATTTACTGAAAAAGTAATAAAGATTCCACTAATAAAATTATCTTTAAATATTGAAGAGATTATTGAAATAACAATAGAACTAATTAAAATAATTTTATTATTAAAAAATCCACCAATGAATTTAGCAACAAAAGCACTAATCGAGATAATTAAAAAGCTATATCTATAGTCATAACTTGGTAGTAACTTAGAAAAACTACCTCTAAAGAAAATACTAATAACTACTAGTGTAACTAGGAGAACGATATATTTTCGATTAAAAGTAAATGGCTTATATTCTCTAAATTCAGTAACTATATAATTCATTGAACACTTTTTTCTAAATAACATATTTAAATAAAGACATACAAAAATTAAATAAGTTAGAAACATACAAAAAATCAAATATTCATTTAAAAAGGTATACCCTATTCCTAGACCAAGCACTCCACTAGATATAAATATTCCTAAAGGATATTTCTTTTTAGAATCACTTAATATTTGTTTACTAAAGCTAGTATGAAATAAACTATTTCCAACTCCTAAAAAGATTAGACATAGATAAACATTAAAGAAACTTAAAGCATATCCTAGTCCTAAAAGTAATAAGCTAGATACTTTAATTACATTTAAAAATTTAGAAAACCTATCACATAAATAACCTAAGAATGGTTCTAGACTAAAAGCTAATAGGTTATATACTAAGATTATATAAAAAAGGTTAGGTAAATTTTCAAAATAAGTATAAAAAATAGTAATTGGAAAATAATCCATAAAAAAATGGAAGATAGTAGATATACCTAAGTTAAATAACTTATTTTTGTTCATGATAAAGCAAATAGTTTAAAAGTAAAGATATTGTAACAATAATAATTGTAATAATTACCCCTATTAATAAAGGTAAAGGCCACACTATATCTTCAATATAAGTAGTTACTCCAATAGCTGTAGTAATTACATTTATAATTATTGATAATTTAGCAATCTTTAAATCTTTATAGTATTTATAGTAAATAAAAAACTCTAAAACTATCACGATTAATTCAATAATTATTAAATATATTAACCAAGATAAATAAAACTCTGGTACAAAGTGAGTTAATAAATACATAACTCCTTGAGCAAATAGATTAGTACCAATATTTGTTAA
The DNA here is from genome assembly GCA_017694345.1 of Candidatus Onthovivens merdipullorum. Taxonomy (GTDB): domain Bacteria; phylum Bacillota_I; class Bacilli_A; order RFN20; family CAG-826; genus Onthovivens; species Onthovivens merdipullorum. The sequence continues at coordinate 1,352 of JADIMY010000082.1, forward strand.
AGTTACTAAAAATATATCGTATTTACTCTTTTTATTAGTTAAAAAACATAAGAAAAATATTTCACAAACTAAAGTTAATATTAAAGATACTAAGATATTAATAACTGTAAACATTACTCTTTATTTTCTTTATCGTTATCGTTTTCTTTATTAGTAGAATCTGTTTTCTTAATCTTTTTATTTTTAGGTTTAGATAAAAATAAAAATACTATTAAAGCAATACCTAAAACTAATAAAATAGCGACAATAACGATAATTAAAGTATTGTCTTCACTATAAACTGGATTAACTACAACATCGTAAATCATGTCTATATTTTACTATTTTATTAACGCATAATAAATAGTGTTTATTTATATCGACACAATCGATATAAATAAAATTTAATTAATTATTTATAATTAAATTGTGTTATACTTTAAAAGTATGAGAACGATATTATTAGTAGATAAAGATAAAGATACAGCTAAAGACCTTAAAACCTTTTTACTAGAATATGAATATAATGTCATAGTAGCAAAAGATGAAATCGAAGCTCGTGCAGTTTTAGTTAGAGAAATGGTCGATTTAATCATTATTAGTATCAGTGCTAAAAATTCTTTTGGACTTGATATTATCGCTAATTTTAGAAGTATTAATAGTGATGTTCCTATTATTATAATTACTAATCGAAACGATATTGAAAGTAAGATTATTGCTTTCAATAGTGGGGCAAACGATTTAATCGTGAGGCCATATAATAACTATGAATTAATCGCTAGAATCTCTAATCAACTCCGTTACAATAAAAAAGTTATTAATCAAGTTTTTGTTAATGGTGATTTAACTATTGATTACAACCGTAGAGTGGTCTATATGCAAAATCATGAAGTACATTTAACTAATCTTGAATTTAAAATTCTTTCTTTACTCGCTCAAAATTTAGATCATGTTTTAACTTATGATTATATTATTGAAACAATCTGGGGAAAAGGCGGTCAAGACTATAATGGATTAAGAGTTTTTATGAGTGGGATTAGAAAAAAACTTAAGACTGGAAAAAGAATTTCTCGTGTTATAAGAACCCAGGTTAATATCGGTTATAGAATGAAAAAACTATCAAAATAAAAATTCCTAAAAATTTTTCTTTTTTTAAGTTTTATTATTTGTTAATATTTATTCGGTAAAAAAATACCGATTAAATTATGAGTAAAATTTTATCCCCAAATCAACTTCGTAGAATGCCTCGCTATCTGCACGCTTTAAAAGAAATGAAAGGTGATAATCTTTTATATGTCAATTGTCAAACTTTAGCCTCTAGATTAGGACTAAATAAAGAACAAGTTAGAAAAGATATTGCGACTATTTCTTCTCTTGATGGTATTCCAAATAAAGGAAGAGACATTAATATTTTAATTAAAGATATTGAAAATATATTAGGGTTAAAAAATATTAATAACGCTATTTTAGTCGGAGCTGGTAGTTTAGGTAAAGCTTTACTCGGTTATAAGGGATTTTTAAATTATGGACTTAATATTGTCGCTGCTTTTGATAATGACCCTAAAGTTATAGGTCAAGTAATTAATGGTATTAAAGTCTATGATATTAAAGATATTAAAAAGATTAAAGATGACTTAAATGCTTTAATTGGTATAATTACTACCCCACTTAAAGAAGCAGAACAAGTAGCTAAAATTTTAGAAGATATTGGTATTGAAGCAATTTGGAATTTTGCTCCAACGATAATTGATGTTAATAAAGATATTATCGTTGCAAATATCGATATGGCTAGTAATTTAGCGACTTTATCTCATAAATTATATTTAAAACACAAAAAGGACAATAAAGGAGAGTAAAATGGAAGTAGAAAAGAAAATTGATCCAATAGAAGAAGTTAATGAACTTGTTGCTAAAGGAGTTAAGTGCTTAGAAGAATTTAGAAAACTTAATCAAGAACAAGTCGATTACATCGTTTCAAAAGTTAGTGTCGCTGTTTTAGATAAACACGAATATTTAGCTAGACTTGCTGTAGAAGAAACAGGTCGTGGAGTTTTCGAAGATAAATGTACTAAAAACTTATTCGCTTGTGAATATGTTGTTAACGCTATGAGACACCTTAAAACTTGTGGAATTATTAGTGATGATCCTGTGACTGGTGTTACTGAAGTCGCTGATCCTCTTGGTGTAATTTGTGGAATTACTCCTGTTACTAATCCTACAAGTACTGTTATATTTAAATGTTTAATTTCTTTAAAAACCCGTAACCCAATCATTTTCTCATTTCACCCAAATGCTCAAAAATGTTGTGTTGAAACTGGTAAAATTATTTTAGATGCTGCAGTTAAAGCAGGAGCTCCTAAAAACTGTATTCAATGGATTGAACATGGTTCAATGGATGCAACTAATGCCTTAATGAACCATAAAGATGTCGCTACTATTTTAGCTACTGGTGGTAATGCAATGGTTAGATCTGCTTATAGCTGTGGTAAACCAGCTTTAGGAGTTGGAGCAGGAAATGTCCCAGCCTATGTTGAAAAAACTTGTAATGTCTCTCAAGCAGCTAATGATATCTTAATGAGTAAGGCTTTTGATAATGGTATGGTTTGTGCTAGTGAACAAGCAGCTATTGTCGATAAAGAAATCTACGATGAATTCTTAAAAGATATTCAAAGATATGGTGCTTATTTATGTAATGCTAAAGAAAAAGAATTACTTGAAAAATACATGTTTAGACCTACTAAAGATGGTAAAGGCACAGCTTTATTTAGTGGACTTGTTGGTCATCCTGCTTGGGAAATTGCTCATGAAGCTGGATTTGAGGTTCCTAAGAAAACTCCTATTTTACTTGTCGAATGTAAAGAAGTTGGACCTAGTGAAAATATGACTAGAGAAAAACTTTCACCAGTTTTAGCTTTAGTTAAAGCAAAATCTACTGAAGATGGATTTGATAAAGCTGAAGCAATGGTCGAAAATGGTGGACTTGGACATAGTGCTTGTATTCATACAAAAAGAAAAGACTTGGTCGATAAATTTGGTCTTAGACTCGAAGCTTGTAGAATTATTTGGAATTCTCCAACTAGTTTTGGTGGAATTGGTAATATTTATAATTCTTTCTTACCTTCGATGACTTTAGGTTGTGGTAGTTATGGTCACAACTCAGTTAGTGGTAATGTTAGTGCTATTAACTTAATTAATATTAAAAGAATTGGTAAGAGGAGAAACAATATGCAATGGTTTAAGATTCCTTCAAAGATTTATTTTGAAAGAAATAGTATTCAATATTTAAAGGATGCTAAGAATGTTAATAACGCCTTTATCGTTACTGATAAATCAATGGTTCAACTTGGCTTCTTACAAAAAATTATTGATGAATTAAAAGAAAGAAGAAACGAAGTTACTATTCAATTATTTACTGATGTTGAACCAGATCCAGATATTACAACCGTTAAAAAAGGTTGTGAACTTATGAGAAGTTTTGAACCTGATACTATTATTGCTTTAGGTGGTGGTAGTGTTATGGATGCTGCTAAAGGTATGTGGTTATTCTATGAGAATCCAAATGTTAACTTTGATGATTTAAAACAAAAGTTTATGGATATTAGAAAAAGAGCTTTTAGATATCCTGAACTTGGTAAAAAATCTAAATTAATTTGTATTCCTACAACTAGTGGAACAGGAAGTGAAGTTACTCCATTTGCTGTCATTTCTAATCGTGCTGAAGAAAAGAAATATCCTTTAACCGATTATAGTTTAACTCCAACAATTGCAATTATTGACCCAGAGTTAACTACTAATTTACCAGCTCAAGTTACTGCTGATACTGGACTTGATGTTTTAACTCACTCTTTAGAAGCTTATGTTAGTATGCTTGCTAGTGATTATACTGATGCTTTAGCTCTACAAGCTGCTCAAATGGTCTTTGAATATTTACCAAGAGCTGTAAAAGATGGTAAAAATGATTTAGAAGCTAGAGAAAAGATGCATAATGCTTCAACTATGGCAGGTATGGCTTTTGCTAATGCCTTCTTAGGTATGTGTCACTCAATGGCTCATAAGATTGGTGGCATGTTCCATGTTCCTCATGGTAGAGCTAATGCTATTTTGCTCCCATATGTTATTAGATATAATGGTGAAATTCCTCAAAAATTAGCTACATGGCCTAAATATAACGTATACGATGCAGATAAGCGTTATGCTAAGATTGCAAGACTTTTAGGACTTAAAGCTGATACCGATGCAGAAGGTGTTGAATCTTTAGCTGAAGCTGTTTATAACTTAGGAATTGAATGTGGAGAAAAGATGTCCTTTAAAGAACAAGGTGTTGATGAAAAAGAATGGTTAGATAAAGTAGAAGAACTTGCTTATTTAGCTTATGAAGATCAATGTACACCATGTAATCCTCGTGTCCCATTAATTGAAGATATGAAGAAAATCTTGATTGATGCTTATTATGGCAACTTTTTAAAGGATGCTCCAAAAGGAAAGAAATAATTTAAAAACTAGGTAATTTAACAAAAAAGCCTGCAAAAGTAGGCTTTTTTGTATAAATATCATATATTTACTTATTATAAATTGAGGTGAAATTATGGCAAAATTTGATACTCGAGTACAAGAACTTCGTTATGAAGTAGTTAAAGCTGTCGCTAAACATATTTACGCTAATGACTTAAAAGAAAAAATTTTTGATATTTCTAAAGAAGTTATACCAGGTCCAAAACCTTCAATGCGTTGTTGTATTTATAAAGAAAGACACATCGTTAATGAAAGAATTAAATTAACCTTACATAGTTCAGATAGTGAAAGTAAAGTGATTAATGTTATTCCAGTTGCTTGTGATGAATGTCCTTTAGGTGGATATACGGTAAGTGATGAATGTCGAGGTTGTATTGCTCATCGCTGTATCAATGCTTGTCCTAAAAAATGCATCACTTTTGATGATAAGCTTCGAGCTCATATCGATAAAAGCAAATGCATAAACTGCGGATTATGCGCTAAAAATTGTCCTTATCAAGCGATTGAAAATAGAGTTAGACCATGTGAAAGAGCTTGTAAACAAAAAGCTATCTCTCCTAGTGAAGATGGTAGTGCCAAAATAAATTATGAAAGATGTATTGAGTGTGGGGCTTGTGTTTATACTTGTCCATTTGGTGCTATTGTTGATGAAGGTTACATTAAAGAAATAATCGATATGATTAGAGATAGTGAAAATAACACTAAATATCAAGTTTACGCAGTTGTTGCTCCTTCAATTGGAACTAATTTTTATGGCTATACTACAGGACAAGTAGTTTCAGCAATTAAAAAACTTGGTTTTTATCGAGTTGTTGAAGCTGCTTTAGGTGCTGATTTAGTCGCTTTAGAAGAATCTAAAGAACTCGCTAAAAAAGGATTACTCACATCGTCCTGTTGTCCTGCTTTTGTTAATTATGTTGAAAAGTTTTATCCAGAACTTAAAGATTATGTAAGTCACACCTTAAGTCCAATGGCAATGATAGGAAAAACAATTAAAGAACATAAAAAAGGTTGTAAAGTAGTTTTTATTGGACCTTGCACTGCTAAAAAAGGAGAAGTTAGAAAAGATAGTGTTAGACCTTATATTGATAGCGTTTTAACATTTGAAGAGCTTCAAGCATTAATTGATGCTAAAGAAATCGATATTGGAAGTTTAGAAGATTCTCATTTTGAGTATGGTAGTGAATTTGGTAGAGGTTTTGCTAAATGCGGTGGTCTAACAAATGCCGTTAATCAAGCTTTAAAAGAAGATGGAAGTGATTTTATTGCTAAAGGAATAATTTGTGATGGTATTGATAATATAAAAATGACTTTAAATAAATGGAAAACTGGAAATAAAGACTTTAATTTCTTTGAAGGAATGGTTTGCAGTGGCGGATGTATTGGTGGACCTTGTAATTTAACACACGAAATTCGTGATAAATTAATGGCTGATAAATTTTCTCATACTTCTGAATCTAAAGAGATTAAAGCAGCAATCGATAAAGCTAAAGTAACTAAAAAGTGAGGATTATATGAAAGAATTTAGAGATTTATTAACTGATAAAATAGAAGAAGCTAATGTTTATTTAATAGGTGTTCCATTTGATAAAAATGCTAGTGTTGGTAAAGGTGCTAGTAAAGCTCCTAGTGTGTTAAGAGAGTTAAGTTATGATTTACCAGCTTTTACTAGTAATGGGATGGATTTAAGAGAGAAAATAAAAATCTATGATTTAGGTGATATTTTAACTGAAGACTTTGAGAAAATGGAAAAAGAATTTAGTGAAAAACTTTATGCAAAAAAAGGGTTTCATTTAATTTTTGGAGGAGATCACTCTATTGCTATAGCTAGTGAAAGAGCTTTTTTTAATAAATGTAAAGAACTTAATAAAACTCCAGTTATTATTCATATCGATGCTCACCCTGATATTTGTGATGTTTATGAAGGGAGTAAATATTCCCATGCTTGTCCAATTTATCGAGCTTTAGAATATGGTTATGAAGATAAAAATATTACTTTAGTTGGAGTTAGAGGTTTTGAAGCTCAAGAAATCGAAACTTTCAAAAAGCATCCTTTACTTGATGTATTTAAAACTAGTGATATTAAAACAATGGGAATTGATTTACTTGTTAAAATATTAAAAGCTAAATACAGCGATGAAAAATATTTAATTTATATAAGTTATGATATCGATGCAAACGATCCAAGTTATGCTCCTGGAACTGGAACTCCTGAAGCATTTGGTTTAACTAGCTTTGAAACAACTAGTTTAATTACTTCTTTAATTAGCTATTTAAATGTTGATACTTTAGATATTGTAGAAGTTGCTCCTCCACTAGATGTTAATAACATTACTAGTTGGTTAGCTTTAAAATCTTTATACGAATTTTTCTATAGTTTATCATTAAAAAGCCTTTAAAACTCCACTATTTTTTTTAAAATATGAAAACTTGGAATGAAATTTTTAAAGAAATTTCTGAAAAAGATTACTCTAAAAAACTCAAAGAATTTTTAGCTAATGAAAGAAAGTCTTACATTATTTATCCTCCAAAAGAATTAATGTATGAAGCTTTTAAATTAACTCCTTATAGTAAAGTTAAAGTAGTCATTTTTGGGCAAGACCCTTATTCTCACCCTAAACAAGCTATGGGATTATGCTTTAGTGTTCCTAATACTGAAATTTTACCTCCATCTTTAAGAAATATATATAAAGAGATTGGACTTGAATACCATATTGATTTAGGTAATAAAGGTGGAGATTTAACTTATCTAGCTAAACAAGGAGTATTATTATTAAACCCAATTTTAACAGTAAGAGCTTATGAACCTTTAAGTCACGATAACATTTATTATTCGATGTTTACTAGAGATATTATTTTAGAAATAGAGAAAAATAATAATGTTATCGTTTATTTACTTTGGGGGAATAAAGCGAAATATTATGAAAAATATATTACTAATAAAAATCACTATGTTTTAAAAGCTAATCATCCTTCACCTTTAAGTGCTAATCGTGGAGGTTGGTTTAATAATGGCTGTTTTATTAAAGCAAATGAAATATTAAAAAGTCATAACATTGCGGAAATTAAGTGGTATTAAAAAAGTAGTGAAAATTTTATAAAATTTACTAAAATATTAGTGGGAGCTATAGAAATGGCTGAGAAAAGTGTGATACTCACTTGACCATACCTGATCTAGGTAATGCTAGCGTAGGAATCTTTTAAATTAATTTCTACCTAGCGGTAGATTTTTTAATTTAAAGGAGGCAATATGGAAAAATTAAAAAAACTATTGTTGGGTTATTGGTGTCCGATAGTTATTGGACTAATGACAATTTTATTTATTGGGTTTTCATTTTTACCTTTACTTGATTTTGAATTAACTAATGAAAATAGCTTTAGCCTTTCGCTAATTCAAATCATTTTAGGTGGTGAATATGGAGAGGTAACTTTTAAATTTGATGCCTTATTTTGTTTTATTTATTTAGTTTTTATTTTAGGAGTTATATTTTATTTTTGTGGTTATTTTATTAAGTTTAAAAATTTAAAAACAAAAGTAGCATTTTTAGGATGGTCATTAGTTTGGATATTAGTTGCTCTTATTTTATTATCTTGTTCTGAACTTTTTATACCTAATTATAGTGATATAGGAGAATATATTTCGGATAATAGCTTAAATCCATTAGGTTTTGCATTAGAAATTATTTGCTTAGTTGTTATTATTTTACTTGTTTTAAGGGATAATTTTACAAATTTAACTTTTAAAGTTAACGATATTGTTGAAATGGGTATGTTAATTGCTCTTGCATTATGTTTAGATAAAATTAAGTTATGGAGTGCTCCAACAGGTGGAAGTATTAATTTAGCTGGAATACCTTTATTAATTTTATCGATTAGATTAGGCTTTTCAAAAGGACTCATTGGAAGTTCTTTAATTTTTGGTATTATAAGTTGTTTTATGGACACATGGGGCTTTCAAACTTTTCCTTTTGATTATTTTATTGCTTTTAGTGGCTATTCTATTGCTGGCTTAGCTTATTCTTTATATACTAAATTTATTAAAATAAACAATAGAAAAAATGATTTAATTGCAATTTGCTTATCTTTATGTATAGGAGCTGTTGGTGTTTTTATAACTAGAATGGTTGGGTCTAGTATCTCTTCTATGATTTATTATGACTATAGTTTGTCTGCTGCACTTATTTATCAAATTGGGTATGTTGGACCAAGTGCCGCTTTATCTTTAGCCGCTTGTTTAGTTTTAGCAAAACCTATTGAAATGATTAATCATCGTTTCAAAGTTAAATCCAGTATAAAGACTCCTGAAGTAAATTCGAATGATACTAGTAACTAGTAATATTATTTGAATTAATTATTTGATTTGAGATAAAAAAATAAAAAAAGTTAGAATTTGCGGTATTTTTTTAAAAATAAGGTTTCTTTTTAGAAACGTAAGAAGCTAAAAAGAAATTTTCTGAATTATATTCATTTATTATATTTGTCCTAATTTTCTTGATTTTGTCCCAAAAATCAATTATCATTTTGTTATGAACAAAAAGGATTTAATTGATTTAATTAGAGCTCATCTAGATAATAACGAGACAATGTTTTGGAATACTTGTAAGCATATTGCTGATGGATTCTATCAAAGAGCCGATGAAAGATTTGCTGATTATTTAATTTCTCTATTTACTAATAATTATTTAATTGCTCAAGATGAAGATACAAATAAAATAGAAGATATTGATAAAATAATTTCAAATAATGAAGTTTTATCAAGTTTTTTGATGAAAATAAATTATAGTAATTTTGATCCTTTGTATTTCAACGATGAAATTAAAGAAGATTTTTTTGGTATCTACAACGCTATAAAGAATAAAAGAAAAGTGAATAAATTTTTGTTTATTGGGGAAAGCGGGACAGGTAAAACTGCTTCATCTTTATATTTAGCTAAATTATTAAATAAAAAAGTTTATTCAGTGGTATTTGAAAATTTAATCGATTCAAAACTAGGTGAATCATTAAAGAACTTATCTAATTTATTTAAAGAATTAAATTCTTTACCTGATAATTTAAAAGATAATCTCATTATATTTTTTGATGAAATTGATACTTTAGTGTTAAATAGAATATCTAATCAAGATCTTAGGGAAATGGGTAGACTAACTTCTTTATTTTTAAAAGAACTAGATAATCTATCTTCAAATCTTATTTTAATTGCAACGACAAATTTATCTAAAGAATTAGATAAAGCTTTATTAAGAAGATTTGATGCGATTATTAATTTTGATCGATATTCTAAAGATGATTTAATAGATATTGCTATACTTTTACTAAAAGAAGAAAGTAAAAACATCGACTATATCGAAATAAATGAAAATTTATTTAAAAAGATAATTAATATTGATTTAAATTCTAAAAATTTATTAACTCCGGGTAAATTAAAAAATATAATTCGTTCAGCAATTGCTTTTTCTAGTCAAAATAATTCAAAAGATTAT
>JADIMY010000083.1 GCA_017694345.1 Candidatus Onthovivens merdipullorum
ATTTAGACGAAAATTATATTGAAAATATTATGGGTTTACCTGTTGGAGATTTAATTAAATTTTATTTCGAAGACGGATCAACTGTTTCGATTAGACCAAGTGGAACTGAATCTAAATGTAAATTCTATATTGAGATCGTCAGTGAAGATGAGCGTGTCGCTAACGAACTTCCTGAAAAATATTATAGAGCACTTTTAGAAAAAGAAAATTTATTAGATTTACTTTAAACTTTAGTTTTTAAAAAGTTTTCTATTTCAAAGATAACGCCATCGTGGTCGTTATCTTTTTTAGTTATAAACTTTGCAAAGCTTTTTATATGTTCTGCTCCATTAAGCATTATAAAGGAGTTTTTGAAGTTTTGAAATAACTCTACATCATTTTCAGCATCACCAAAAACCAGTATATTTTCATCAAAAACACTGCAAATCTTAGCTATTTTTTCTAAACTGCAAGCTTTATTAACATTGGATAAATGAATTTCACCAATATTTAATGAGTTCCAAAATCTTACTTCATAACCTTGAATTTCATGTATAAACTCTTTTATTAATTCTTTATTTTCATTAACTGGTTCGTTTATTTCAAATAAAAAAGTATAAACATCGTCATTTAAAATAGATGTAAATTCTCCTTTAGTCACTTTTAAATCCATTGGGTTAAAGAAGTTATTAAATATTTCATTTTCTGTATTAATAAAAACTTCCTTGTTATTTTCACTTATTGTGGCACTAATAAATTTAGGAAATAAAGATTTATAAATATATTTAATGATTTTTTGACTAAATTTATATTCTAAATCTAAACTTGAATCATTAAAATGAATGTAAGCTCCATTATAGGCGATAAAAGGACTTACTAATTTAAGTAAATCATAATATATCTTGATGCTTCTAGGAGCTCTACCACTATTTAAAACGATGATATTTCCATCTTTTTCTAATTTTTGTAAATAGGAAATAGTTTTACTAGAAATTGTTTTATCCGACTTTAAAAGTGTACCATCTAAATCTAAAGAAATTAAATATTTTTGATTATTCGTGAACATAAAGTCCAACAGTTTTTTTAACCTTAATTAATGTTTTATTAGCAACTATACGAGCTTTTTTAGCTCCTTCATTTAAAATATTATTTATTAAATCTTTATTAGAAATAACTTCTAAATATTTTTCTTGGAAAGGTTTAAGTTCGCCGATGACAGTATCTGCGACAATTTTTTTAAATTCACCATATTTATGTAAATCTTTAAATTCATCAGAGGCTTCTTCAACGCTAATTCCCTTTAAAGCACTATAAATTGTTAATAAATTAGAAATACCAGGTTTATTCTCTTTATCGTAATAAATATCACTACCAGTATCAGTAACAGCAGACATTATTTTTTTACGAACGATATTTAAATCATCTTTTAAGAATATATCCCCTTTAGGATCGCTTTTAGACATTTTTTTAGTTGGATCACTTAAAGACATAATTCTAGCACCAACTTTAGGAATATAAGGAGAAGGCATAGTGAATACTTCTTTATTATATCGAGCATTAAATCTATGAACTAAATCTCGACATAATTCGACATGTTGTTTTTGATCTTCTCCAACAGGAACATAATCAGCATTATATAGTAATATATCAGCACACATTAATACTGGATAAGCAAATAAGCCCATACCAATCGCATTTTCATTTAATTTTCTAGCTTTATCTTTAAACTGAGTCATTCTTGAAAGTTCACCCATATACAAGAAATTTTGTAAAATGGCGTTTAATTCACTATGAGCACTGACATCACTTTGCAAAAAGATAGTAGTTTTATTTGGGTCTAAACCTGCTGCAATATAAAAAGCTAAAATATCTTTTGTGTTATTTCTTAATTCAATTGGGTCTATTGGCAAAGTCAAAGCGTGTAAATCCGCTATAAAAACAAAATTTTCATATTCATCTTGGAATTTTTTAAAATTTTTAAGGGCTCCAATGTAATTCCCTAATGTTAATTTACCTGTTGGTTTTATTCCACTTAATGCTCTTTTCATATCGCAATTTATTGTATAACTAGAAGGAGTAGATTTCAATTTAAAATATTTAGAAAAATAGATAAATTTTTATTTCTTTAGTTACAAATAAAAGTAAGATGAATTTTTCTTAATTCATAAAAATAGTTTAGTTTTGCAAGGTTTTTAATTGTTTTGACTTACTTTATTTATTATCTAAATTTAAAAGTAATTGAAATAAATTAATCTTATAAACAGGAAATTTAATACTTTTTTAAAGTTAATTAAATTGAATATTCACCCCTTTTTTAATACAATATTCTAGGAAGAAGAAAAAGTATGGAAATAAGATTTTATAATTCATTAACTAATAAATTAGAAACATTTATACCAATTAAAGAAAACGAGGTTTCTATCTATGTATGTGGACCTACAGTTTATAATGATCCACATATTGGAAATATGCGTCCAGTAGTCTTTTTTGATACGATTAGAAAGTTTTTAGAATCAGTGGGATATGATGTAAAGTATGTAAGTAATTATACCGATGTCGATGATAAAATTATTAATAAAGCGTTAAGTGAAGGGGTTAGTGAAAAAGAGATAGCTTCTAGATATATTAAAGCTTATGAAGATTGTTTAGAAAAACTTAATGTTAAAAAAGCTACATTAAATCCAAAAGTAACAGATTATATTCCTCAAATTATCGATTACATCGATAATTTACTTAAAAAAGGTTATGCTTATATTGAAGATGGAGAAGTATTTTTTGATGTTAGTAAAGTTAAAGATTATGGCATTTTATCAAAAATTGATGTCAATAATCTAATCAATAATGCTCGAGTTGAAAATAATTCAAAAAAACATAATCAACTAGATTTTTTACTTTGGAAAAAGACAAGTGAAGGAATAAAATGGAAAACTCCATTTTGTGATGGTCGACCTGGTTGGCACACTGAATGTTGTGTGATGATTGATTCAATTTTTGGTGGTTTTATCGATATTCATGGTGGTGGCAGTGATTTAAAATTCCCTCATCACGAAAACGAAATAGCTCAAGCAGAAGCGACAAACGGCAATCATTTAGCTAAATATTTTTTGCATACCGCAATGATGAATATATCTGGTGAAAAAATGTCAAAATCTTTAGGCAATGTTATTTTAGCAAAAGATGCAATTGAAGAATATGGAGCTAATGTTATTAGACTTTGTTTAATTAACGCTCAATATCGACAAATCATTAATTTTACTGATAAACTAAT
>JADIMY010000084.1 GCA_017694345.1 Candidatus Onthovivens merdipullorum
GTTAAACACAGCATTAGTCAATTCTACTTTTGCGTTCGGCTTAACACGTATTTCATGTTCATTTGGATAATGAAAATTTAATAATACTGTTTTAACAAAATCAATATCATCAGTTCTAATATACCCTTTTAATGTTATTATATCACCTTCTTCTTTAGAACAATAAGCATAAGAACCGCCATTTCTATAACTCCAACAACCGCCAACATTACTATTATATTTTTTAATTAATGTGTTGTATAATTTTTTAGGGTCTTTACCAGTTTTTAATGATTTATCGTATTTACTTGCATTGTCATTTATTTTTACTTGACGTTCAACATATATTTTATTATCATCAGTAATATTTAAATTATTGCCAATTATTTTAACTACTTTATTGAACATTTCATTTTCATCGTAAGATTCTATTCCCAAATCAAAACGTCCATGTAATTTATTATCTATTATATGTCTAATAGCTTTTTTTACTTCATCCCAAAAATCTAGTTTAGAAGGAGGTAACTCCCCATACTTACCAAAATCCTCTAGCCAATCTGTATATTGCTCTAAGTAATTTTTATTTTTAAACTGGTCATCATCAAATGGTAAACGTTGGTCAGAGCTATATTCTTGTAATACTCTATTTACAATATTCTCAAACATATTTATATTATAGCATATTTTATTACTTTATTTTAACTCTAGATTTGAAATCCTTAAAACAAGATTTTTCATCATATTTAATATGACAATTCAATATATCAGATAATTCTTCATTACTACCCTCAAAACCTTGACTACGTAAAAAAGCTATATCTTCTTCCTCATTATTTCCAAATGCCCTCATAGCCTTTCTATTAAATGAATTACCATATGTCGGAATATAAGCACGAAAATCCTTACCATCCCAATATACATAAAATAACACTGGTATTTCCCAATCACCACCGCCATAACATGCAACATAAGTCAAATCTCCACTTTTCTTAATATTGCCTATACTACCTAAATTCTCACTATCAAACGATACCTTAGATAAATCATCAGTCATCTTCTTTAACGCATCATAACCATTATTTCCTTTATATTTGGTACAAAATCTACATATAAAATTATCAACAGAAAATTTTCCAGCATATTTATCATTACTAAAATATTTGTCCCAAATATCATTCATCTTTTTCTTAAACTCATCAATACTGATTCTTTTAGCAGTCCTACCACCTTCAGATAACTTAACATCAATGTTAACACTATATTTCTTATATGAACCCTCAACAATTGTACGCATCTGAGATTCAGTTATTATTATTCTCATAAACTATTTTTTTTTTCTTTATTTAAATAAATATATGAATAATTTTTTCCTGGAATTTTTTTCAATATGACATATCAATAAAAATAAGGCCACCCCTATTTTTTTTAGGAATTTTTTCTAGAAAATTTTATATGATAAACCGTTCACTGTTAAAAGACGTTAAAAAGGGAGGGTAGTTGGTAGGGGTTACGTAGGAGGCCCTGGTGACAGGGCCTATGTTTCACGTGAAACACTATGTTAAAAAGTGTTTCAATATGTATAAATTAACTCTTTATTAAATCCATAGCATTGTCCGTAATGTTTTTTATTAAAATCTATTGAAATATTAACAATTCCATTTTTTAAATTGACGTTAACCTTTTTTTTGGTTGTTAAAAGTCTTTTATCAAATCGTGAATAGAATTGTTTAAATCTGTTAATAAACTCGTTTATTTTTTCAACATTGTTAAGTATTATTTCACTATTTGGACAATCATTAACAATAATAAAATTTTTTGCCATATCATTTAAATTGTTTCACGTGGAACATTATGTTACTTAATCTCAATTGAAATCTTAATTTTTCTTAATTTTGAGTTAAATGTTAAATCGTGTATATTTGAGTCATTATTAATATAATTTAACTCTTTTAACTCTTTAACATAAATTTGTTGAAGTTTTTCCCACAAAACTTTCATTCTGTTAAATGTATATTTATGCAGTTCTCGGTTAGTGTTGCAATATGCTTTTACAATATTTAACCTTTGTAAACAATTGTCATAACTTCTTTCAAAAACTATAAATTTGTGATTTCTCAATTCCGAAAGTTGTTTTTTTGTAAGTTTGTTCCTTGAACATTTTCTTACTTTGTAGGTTTTAGTCAGTAACATATCTTTTATTTTTAAGTTTGCGATGCAAAGATAATGTTTATTTTTGAATTATGCAAGAAAAATACCAGTTTTTTTTTAGACTAAAATAAATAAAAACACATTATTATAATAGCATGAAAATAACCTCAAAAACCTATTTTATTTTGTTTCTAACAGACTTTTATTTATTCCATGATAATTTATAATGATAATGAAATAAACGTCTTAAAACGGCTTATTTTAAGCCGAACAAAAATATTTACTCAATTTAGTTTTTTTAACTAAAATAATTTGGTTAGTTTAGGAAAAGTCACGATATTTGTGGAGGTGAAAAACGTGTCTTTTTTATAAGCCATATAAAAAAAGCTAACTACTTTTTTTGTAGTTAGCTTTTATGATTTATTGCGTTAAATTATTTTTTTCCTTTTTATTTCTACCGATACATAATCACTAATATTTTTATCACTTGCAAAATAGTTCTTTCTTTTGCGTTCAACTTCTGTAAAGTGACCTATCTTTATGTATATTTTAAAATGCCGTTCCGCTTTCTTTTTTGCGGTTTCAAGGTTATTACATGGGAAAACTCTAAATTGTTTGTTTCCTAAAAAACTTGTTGTTACTTCTACTAAATAGACAAAATTCTTTGTTTCCATATATCCTTTGTTTTTAAGCTCGATGCAAAAGTAATGCTTTTTTTTTTAAACCTCCAAAAATTTGGAGGTTTTTTTTCGATTATTTTTATTCTGTAAATTTAAACCTATCATTAAATTTAATAACTTTCCCTTCGTGTTCTTTAGCGATTTTTTCGGCACGTGAGCGATGCAAGAATACTTTTATACCATTCCACTCAAATGTGTCTGTATTAAGTGTAAAATTGCCGTGACGACCATAATAATAGTCATGACCATTATCAAATGTTTTTACTACTATATGACCATACTTTACATATTTGCTGAAAAGTTTTTCTTGTTTTTTTTCGTTTTCAATTAATGATTTAGCCATAATCTTTAAGTTTTTAAGTTTATACTATCTTTTATTTTTCCGATACAAAAGTAATACTTTTTTTTTATATACCAAAGAAAAAGCATATTTTTTTTTCAGTGAAATAAGATGCTTTTTTCACTGGCACAAATATACGGCTTTTTTTTTAAAGTTGGTTTTTTTATTAAGTTTTTTTAAGAAAAAAATTTTATTGATAGTATTGTTATTTTTCCATATAATATATTTAGGCAAAACGCCATAAAACCTATTTTATTTTGTTTCTAATGGATTTTTATTTATAGTTTAATGATTTATATATCTATGTGGCAAAAGTCGCTTAAAACGGCTTATTTTAAGTCGGATAAAAATCTTTAAGCTATTAAGTTTTTTTAAGTTAAATAATTTTGTCAGACAGAAAAAAGTTCCGATATTTGTGGAGGTGAAAAACGGGTCTTTTATCCTTATAAGGATAGAAAAAAAAAGAAAAAAAAATAGGGAAAAACTTGCACATATAAAAAAAAGTTCTTACCTTTGCACCGTTGAAAGTTACAAGGTATATGACTTGAAACAAAAAATTAAGTTCTTAAACAATTTTAACAGAAAAAATTTGGAAGTTTCAAGAAAAACCCTTAACTTTGCGACAGATAAATAAAAGATAGTATAAACTTAAAAAACAAAAGATTATGGTACAGAATTTTAATTCAGTTAGCGAGTTTACAAAAAATGTTTCACGTGGAACATTCGGTATTAGTCTTATTACATTGACTGAACCAAAAATGCGTAAAACAAATAACCCGTTTTATGGTCGTGTTCACAAAGCAAGCTACATGACAAATGTTGCACTTGGTTATGATTACGAAAATTCAGTAAATAACCGCTTGGATAAAAAAGGTCTTGAAGCTGATTTTCAAGCTGAAAAACCAAAAGGAAAAAGTTGGTGTGAATATCCATACATATTGCAAGCGGATAAAGATGCAAGTATCAAGTATTTGCGCTGCACAATGAGAGCCAACACAAAAGCAAAATCAGTGTTTATACTTGACGGAAAAATAGTTACAGATGCTGCAATTGAAGCACAAATCAAGGGTTTTATCCAAACAAGTAGTACAAGCAAAAAGCAAGCTGAAAGCGGTTTGGATGATGCGGAACAAGTTGTAGTACGTGACTACAAATTAGACGGAGTGATTTATCTTGGTCAAGGTGAAAAGAGTTTTAATCGTGTTCTTGGTTTTGCAGATTTGTCTAAATTGAGAGAGTTCTTCAAATAAGGTACTTGAATAAGTACCTTTTCAAAAGGTAGCTTAAAAGGCTACCTTTTT
>JADIMY010000085.1 GCA_017694345.1 Candidatus Onthovivens merdipullorum
TCCTTGTACAAATGAAGAAACTGGAGAAATTTATACTGCTCCTTTCTTTATAATATATAACTTAAATTATTATATTACGATATATTCGGATAACATTCAATTAGTTGATTCTTTATTTTCTAAGGTAAAAATAATTGAACCATATAAAAAAATTAGATTAACTCTAAATATTATTTATCAATTAGCTAGAGAATTTATTTTCTATCTTAAAAAAATTGATAAACACACAAAAGAAGTCGAGCAAAGACTCCACACTTCGATGAAAAATAAAGAAATATTTGAATTAATGGACATAAATAAAACTTTTGTTTACTTCCAAACTGCTCTAAATGCTGATAAAGCAGTTTTATCTAAACTATTAAATTCTCCATCCTATAAAAAATATGAAGATGACTTAGATTTAATGGAAGACACTCAAGTTGAATTAGATCAAGCTACTGAAATGTGTAACATCTATCGTGAAATTTTAACTGGGATGATGGATGCTTTTAGTAGTATCATCTCTAACAATTTAAATATTGTCATGAAAACTTTAGCAATCATTACTTTAGTAATCTCTATACCTACCTTAATCGCTAGTATCTTTGGTATGAACTTTGACGAACCTCTTTACGATATGCCTTATGCTTTCTATATCATTTTAGGTGTTAGTTTACTTTTATCAATAATAGCAGCAATAGTCCTATACTACTTCTCTAATCACACAAGAAAAAAATAATTTTTCAAAATCTTTATTTTTTTACTTGACAGTTGAACAATTGTTCAATTATTATATATAAGGAGGTTGGGTATGGAAAAGATTCTTGAAGATAAAATCAAAAAAATAAAGAGACAAATGATTCCTGAAAAAGAAATTTACGATATCAGTGATTTCTTTAAAATATTTGGTGATTCAACTAGACTACAAATACTTTGGGCGTTAGATAATTCTGAACTTACAGTAAGTGAGCTTTGTGATATTACCAATATGAATAAATCAGCTATTTCTCATCAATTACGCTACTTAAAAGATAATAAATTAGTTAAATATCGTAAAAATGGTAAAAATGTAATTTATTCGCTTGATGATGAACATGTTTCGATCATCATTGAAACCGCTAGAAGACACTTAAAGGAGAATTAAATTATGGAAAAAGTTTATTTAGTTAATGGCTTAGATTGTGCTAATTGTGCAAATCAATTAGAAGGTAAAATTAGTAAGACTAAAGGTGTAAATAGTTGTTCTATTAATTTTATGACAAGCAAAATGTTTTTAGATTATGGAGATAATGAAGAAACATTTGAAAAAATTAAAACTATTTGTTCAAAGTTTGAAGATGGAGTTACTTTAAGAAGAATTAAATAATTTGTTATTTTATTAACTTTTATTGGGGGATATATTTTATGAAAAAGAAAATATTTAATATATCAAAATTAATATTTAGTATACTAGTTTTAGTTGTAATGCTTGTACTAAATTATATTTATGAAGATGCTTATATTGGTAATGTTAAATTTGAATACGCTGTTATTTTGCCTTTCACTTTACTAGCTTATTTATTAATGAGCTATAACTACTTCATTGAGGCATTTAAACATATAATGCATGGACAGATTTTTGATGAAGTTTTCTTGACTTTAATCGCTACTATCGCTGCTTTTGCAATTGGTGAATATGTCGAAGCTCTGGCTGTAATTTTATTTTTCACTATCGGAGAATATATCGAAGATATCGGCTATAAAAAGAGTAAAAATAGTGTTAAAGCAATTTTTGATATGCGTCCAGATAGCGTAACATTATATAATGATAGAGTTGAAAAAGTTGTTGATCCGCTCGATGTAAAATTAAATGATTTGTTTATTGTTAAACCAGGAGAAAGAGTTCCTTTAGATGGCGTTGTTATTAGTGGAAAAAGTGAACTTGATACTAGCTCAATGACTGGTGAATCTTTGCCTAGAAGTGTCAAAGAAAATGAAGAAATTATTAGTGGAGTTGTAAACTTAACTTCTCCATTAGTTATAAAAGCAACAAAAGAATTTTATAACTCAACTTTATCTCAAGTTTTAGATTTAGTCGAAAATGCAACTAACAAAAAGACAAAAGAAGAAAAATTTATCTCTAGATTTGCAAAAATTTATACACCAATTGTCGTCGCTCTAGCTTTTATTGTCGCAATTATTCCTCCTTTATTTATTGGAATTAATGATATAGAAGTTTGGAGACAATATATCTTTACTGGAGCTACTTTCTTAGTCGTAAGTTGCCCATGTTCCTTAGTTATCTCTGTTCCAATGGCATTCTTTATTGGAATTGGTGAAGCTAGTAAATATAAAGCTTTAATTAAAGGTAGTGTTTATTTAGAAAAATTAAATAAACTCGATACTCTAGTTTTAGATAAAACAGGAACTATTACTAAAGGTAATTTTGAAGTAAGTAAAATTAGTGAAATTAATAAAGAATATAATATCTTAGAACTTGCTTTAGCTAGTGAACTTCATTCAAATCACCCAATTGCTAAAGCGATTAAAAATAGAGTTAAGGATATGAAAATAGATAAAGAAGATATTAAAGATTACGAAGTAGTCGAAGGAAAAGGTATTAAATTAACTTATAAAAATAAACCTTTATATGTTGGAAACGCTTATTTAATGACTTCTAATAACTTAGATTATCAAATAGAAACTGAAGTTGGAACAATTCTTTATATTAATTACGACAATAAATTTATCGGATCAATTGTAATTAAAGATATTATTAAAGAAGATTCAATTGAAGCAATTCAAGAATTCCATAATTATGGCATTAAAAATACTTACATGTTAACCGGAGATAATGAAAAAGTTGCTAAAGATGTCGCTAGTAAATGTGGAATTGATCATGTCTATGCTTCACTTTTACCTAACCAAAAAGGTGAAAAACTTCAAGAAATCTTAGATAATAAGCCTAAAAAAAGTGTTGTCGGATTTGTTGGAGACGGAGTTAACGATGCTTTAAGTTTAAAAATGGCAGATTTAGGAATTTCAATGGGGGCTTTAGGAAGTGATGCAGCTATTGAAGCTAGTGATGTCGTCTTAATGAATGATAATTTAAAAACTATTCCTACTATTAAAAGAATTGCTAAATCAACTTTGATAGTAGTTTATGAAAATTTAATCTTCTCAATCGTAGTTAAAGTGTTAGTTATGATTATATCCTTAACGGGAGTCTTAGATAGTTATGCAATGTGGTTAGCAATCTTTGGCGATGTTGGAGTAACCTTAATTTGTGTAATTAATGCC
>JADIMY010000086.1 GCA_017694345.1 Candidatus Onthovivens merdipullorum
TTTCATCTCTACTAAATTGGGAAATTGATTTATTTGAACATTTAAATTTCTTTACAGTTTCCAATCTTTCATAATCACTTTTGTATTTGCTCATTTATATCACCTCGATGCTATTTTAAAATGAACAAATACTTTTGTTAGGGTGTTATTTATTTACGTTTACGATAAAAAATTTGAATGGAATTTAAATTAATTTTAGTACTAAAAAATTTAGAGCTAGTTGCAACCACGGTAACTAGCTCAAATTAATCATTAAGTACCATATTAGGTTATTCTTTAATTTTAAAAACTATTTTATTGGCTTTAGGTGAATATTATTTGATTTCTTAAATTTTGTGTACGAATTTCAGTAAAAAATTAATCTTTAAATACTACATAGCGGTTAAGCTGATGTTATTTAAAAATTTCTCAAAACCTTGTTGACCTTTAGGAGTATCTTTAAAAACTGCAGTGTTTTCTAAGATATGGGTACAAGCATCGTTTACATAATCTATAACTAATTTATTAGCTTCCTCTTTTGTTATATATTTCTTTGCGTTAAATAACTTTTTAATCATATCTTTATGAACAAACAAATCGTTAGTTGGTTTATTTAAAGATGTTTCATCATATTTAGTTTTTCCACAAAGCATATCTTCTATTTCATTAAATTGTCTTTTTAACCTGCCAGGAAGAATGAATAACCCCATCGCTTCAATTAAACCTATACTTTCTTTTTTAATATTGTGATATTCAGGGTGAACATGGAATATTCCATCAGGATATTTTTCGTTACAACGGTTATTTCTTAAAATGATTGTAAATTTATAAATATCATTTTCTTTTCTTAAAATAGGGGAAACAGTGTTATGTGGAGTATTATCAGTGTGCGAAAGAATCTCATTATCTAAATCATCGTAATTTTCCCAAGTTTTTATTATTTTTTGAGCAAGTTTAATGACATTTTCTTTATTTTTACCATTAATTTGAATTGCACTATTATACCAATCTAAAATGCCTAATTCTAAATCATTAAATTCACTAGAAGTAAAATGCTTTCTAATAGTAGCATAATGCATTGGCATTAAGTGAAGTCCGCCTTGAAAATGTTCATGATTTAAAATAGAACCGCCTATAATTGGAAGACAAGCATTACTTCCGATAAAGTAGTTAGGTAAATAATCGACAAAGTTGACTAATTTAATAGGCGTAGTTTCATCAATTTTCATCGGATGATGATCTTCGTTAATAACTATACAATGCTCATTATAATATGCATAAGGAGAATATTGCATAAACCAGTTTTCGCCATTTAATTTAAGTTTAATTGTGCGTATATTTCTTCTAGCAGGATGAGTTAAAGTGCCTTCATACCCTTCATTTTCTTTACAAAGTAGACATAAAGGATATTTTTTATCTTGCTTAATTGTTAGTAGTTTTGCGGTATCTTTATTATTTTTTTCTGGTTTAGATAAGTTTATTGTAATTTCTAAGTATTTATTTGAATTAGTAGGTCTATAGGTCCACATTAAGTTTTTTTCAATAGCTGTTTTTTGAATATAATAATTAGCTATTGATAAATTAAATAAGTAGTCACAAGCTTTTTGTGGGCTTTCTTTTTTTAATTTAATAAATTCTTCATTAATTTTACTAGGTAATGGACTAAGTATTCCAAATATATCAACAATAAAAATGTCGAGATGTTCTTCATCAACTATTTTATTTTCAAGTAAATATTCTTTTAATTTATTAACGATTAGATCAGGTCGATCTAAATCTTTAATATAAGATAAATCTAATTTTTCTCCTTCATAAGGAGAATCAACCTTTAATTTTGAAAGTAAAACATTTTTAAAATAAATTTCATCAATTGGTGCTAAATCTAAATGGTCTTTAGCATATTCCATTAATTCTTCAATTATTATTTTTCCATCCATAATTCTTTTCCCCATTAATATATTACCATAACTAGCGAACAATTACTTGAGCAATTCTTTTGGTTTTCTTGCTTTAAAAATATTACTTTAATATAATTTAAGTCGTTCACGAGACCTTTTAGGCTTGTAGAGGAGGAAATTATGATTTTAGTATGTGATCTTGGTAACACCATGATTAAATTTGGAGTCTACGATGGAGATAATTTATTAAATAATTTCTCGTTAAAGACTGATAAAAATAAAAGTAGTGATGAATATGGGGTATTACTTTATACTTTATTAAAAAATTGCCCAATTGATGGAGCGATTATTAGTAGTGTAGTGCCATCTTTAACTAAAAGTTTAAGCGAAGCAATTAAAAAAGTAACTGATGTTAATTCACTAATTGTTTCAAAAAATATTAAGACTAAAATGCCTATTAAAATCGATAATCCTAATGAGCTAGGAAGCGATATGCTAATAGGAGCGGTTGGTGCATCTAAATTATATAAAAATAGTATTTTAGTTGTTGATTTAGGAACTGCTAGTAAGATTTATGTAATCGATAAAAATAGTAATTTTATTGGTGGAATAATAAGTAGTGGACTAATGACTAGTTTAAAAGCATTAGTGAATTCTACTAGTTTACTTTTAGAAGTTCCTTTAGTTTTTCCTAAAAAAGTAATTGGTAAAAATACTAAAGATTGTATTCAAAGTGGATTATTAAATAGTGTAGTTTTTGAGATATTAGGTTTTAGTAAAGACTTTGAAAACGAACTAGGATATCCCTTAAAAAAAATAATTACAGGCGGGTTTTGCAGGCTTTTTAAAGAAAAATTAATAGATTTTGAAGTTATCGAGAACTTGAATTTATTTGGTTTAAAAGAAATTTATAGGATGAATCAATATGAGAAATAAAATTAGAATGATTGCCTATGATGCAATCTTAATAGCGATTATTATTTTATTTACTTTTGTAGATTATTTAGGATATATAAATTTAGGTGTAATCTCATTTACAACCATTCATATTATTGTTTTAATTGGAGCGAGCTTATTTGGATATAAAAGAGGAATGATTTATGGATTTATATTTGGATTATCATCTTTACTTAAAGCTTTAAGCTACCCAGGAACAGCAAATTACTTTTTTATTAATCCTTTTGTAAGTATTTTACCTAGAGTTTTATTTGGATTTTTAGCTGGTTTAACTTTTGATTTATTTAAAAAATATTTTTCCCAAAAAACATTTAATATATTAGTTGCTCCAGCTTCTGGAGTTTTAACTTTTATTCATACTTTATTAACAATGCTATGTTTATATTTATTTGGTATTTTAGATCCATTTAAAATAAGTGCAGCACTTGGATTAACTCCTTTAATTGAAAATGGTGAAATTATGACTACTTTAATTAGTTTTATTTCAATTGGTTCAGTTTGCGAAATTATTGCTGCAGCTTTACTTACAGGAGGAATTTATTTAATAATCTCTAAAAATTTTAAAATTGGTCTAGTAAGCGAAGGAAATTTTAAAAGAAAAAATATTGAAACAAATAAAAATGTAGAAAAGCCAAATAGCATGGATAATTAATAATTCTAAATGTAATTTAGCTCAATTTTTATTATAATTTCTTCGAGGTAATTTTATGGATATAAATTTTAAAAATTTAGTAAAAAAATACGAAGGCGAAAACTTAAAGACTTTAAAAGGATTAATAAAAATAAATAGTATTTATGATGAAAAAAGTGTTACTAAAGATAGTCCTTATGGAAAAGGCGTACAAAATGCTTTTAACTATGTGAAAGAAATTGCTTTAAAAGATGGATTTAAAGTTGATACTTGTGATGGACATTGTTTAGAGATTAGTTGTGGTGAAGGAAAAACTTTAGTAGGAATTTTTGCTCATTTAGATACAGTACCTGTTAGTGGAAATTGGATGTATGATCCATTTGGTGGTGAAATTCACGACAATAAAATGTATGGAAGAGGAACAAGTGATGATAAAGGACCTGCAATTGCTGCTTATTATGCCTTAAAAGCTTTAAAAGACAACGATTTAATAAAAAATTACCGTGTAAAATTAGTTTTAGGTGGAGACGAAGAAAGAGGTTCATCTTGTTTAGAATATTATTTTAAAAATTTAAAAAAAGAAGAAGTAACTTATGGATTTACTCCTGATGGAGATTTTCCTTTAATTTATGGAGAAAAGGGTATAACAAATTATTGTGTTGAAGGAAAGATTTTTTTAGGACCTATTAAAGAGATTAACGCAGGAGTAGCTAGTAATAGTGTTATTGATAAAGCACTTATAAAAACATTTGATAAAAAGAAATTATTAGATTATTTAGATAAACACCAAGATATTAAATTTGAAGTCTTAGAAGAAAACGATGATGAGATCACTATTAATTTTATAGGCAAAAGTGCTCATGGTAGTGTCCCTCAACTTGGTATAAATAGTGGAATTATTGCTTTAGATACTTTAGGAAAGGCTTTTGATATTAAATTTTTAAAAGATTTAGCCAACGATTATAAAGATCCTTTTGGTAAAAATTTAAATCAATATTATAAAAGCGAGGAAATGGGAGAAACAACATATAATGTTGGTTTAATTTCTTATAAAGATGACTATTTTAAGATGACAGTTAATTTTAGATATCCTGAAATAGTGAGTTCTAAAAAGGTTATTGAAGAATTAAGTAAAGATAGTCCTTTGCCTATTAAAGTTTTAAGTGAATCTAGTTATTTATATTATCCACTTAATACCCCTTTTATTAAAACCCTTTACGAAGTATATGTTAAAGAAACTAATGATACAATTAATAAACCAATGACAATCGGTGGAGGAACTTATGCTAAAGAAGCAAAAAATATAGTTGCTTTTGGTAGTCACTTTGTTGGTAAAGAAGATCACATCCACGAAGAAAACGAAAAGATTGATTTAGAAGATTTATTTAATTCAATGAGTTTATATGCCCATGCAATTTATGCTTTAGGAAATCTTAAATGAGAGTAAAATATAACGAAAAAGCAGTTAGTTATTTAAACGAAAATTTAGAAAATAAATTGAGTTTTGAAGACTTTTTGAATGAAAAAC
Source organism: Candidatus Onthovivens merdipullorum (assembly GCA_017694345.1). GTDB lineage: Bacteria > Bacillota_I > Bacilli_A > RFN20 > CAG-826 > Onthovivens > Onthovivens merdipullorum. The sequence continues at coordinate 4,994 of JADIMY010000086.1, forward strand.
ATGACTTTTTATCTCAAAAAAAAGATTTTTATTTAGAAATCGGACCTGGAAAAGGAAAGTTTATAATAGACTTAGCAGCTCGCTATTTAAACTTAAATTTTATTGTCTGTGAAATAAATAAAACAATTGCAGGGTATTGTTTAAAAGCAGTTGATGAGAGCGATTTAAAAAATGTTAAAGTTTGTGACTTTGATTTTTATAAATTAGCTGGGGTTTTAAAAAAAGATTTTTTTAGTGGTATTTTTTTAAATTTTAGTGATCCTTGGCCTAAAAAAAGACATACAAAGAGAAGATTAACAAGTGATCAATTTTTTAAAGAATACTTTAAGATTTTAAAATTAAATCACTATATATATTTTAAGTCTGACAATGATAGATTTTACGAATTTTCTTTAGAGCAAGCTAAAAAATTTAAATATGAAATAGTTTATAATAATCTTGATTATAAAGATGATGATTTATTTGATAGTAAAACAGAGTATGAAGAAAAGTTTTTACAAAAAGGTATAAAAATTAAAAGGTTTATCGCTAAAAAAGTGGAGGATACAGTTGATGAAATTAACGAAAATTGATGAAAGATATTTAAAAGATTTAACACAAATTATTGCTCCTAGTGGTGTTGAAAATGATATTGCAACCTATCTAATTTCTGAATTTAAAAAGATGAATTTAGAAATTATTAAAGATAACTTAGGGAGTGTTTTTGCTTTAAAAAAATCTAAAAATCCAAATGCTAAAAAAGTTATGCTTTGTGCTCATATGGATGAAGTAGGTTTTTATGTTAAAAATATCTTACAAAACGGAATGATTAAAGTTGTGACGATTGGTGGTTTTAATTTATCAACTTTACCTAGTCAACGAGTCATCCTTGTTAATAAAAACGGAAAGAAATTTTATGGAATGGTCGATGCTTTACCTCCACATCTATTAAATGGCGAGCAAAAAGGAATCAAAGAAGATGATTTATTATTTGATTTTGGCTTTAAATCAAAAGATGAAGTATTAAATAACGATGTAAATATCGGTGATTTTATTGTTTGTGAAGGTGAATTTCATTATACATTTAATGAAGAATCAATAATTTCAAAAGCAATCGATGATCGAGCCGGTTTAAGCTTAATAATGTCATCATTAAATGAAATTCTTAATACTGATTTAGATTATGATTTATATATTGGAGGAACAGTTCAAGAAGAAGTTGGTTGTCGAGGAGCTTTAACTAGTTCTTATTTAATAAAACCAGATGTTGCAATTGTTGTAGATGTTTCTCCAGCTAGAGATTCTAGTAGTAGCGATGCTATAGGAAAACTTGGTGAAGGAGTTTTAATTAGATATTTTGATCGAACAATGATTGCCAATAAAAAGTTACTCGATTTGCAAATTGAAGCTTGTAAAAATGTTAATGCTAAATATCAATATTTTGATAGTCCTGGTGGCACTGATGCTGGCTCGATTCATAAAAATTTAGGTGGAATCTTCACTTTAACTCATTGTATATGTGCTAGAAGTATTCATAGTGCTAGTACCTTATTTAGAGTTAGTGATTATTTAGCCGCAAAGAATTCTTTAATCGAATTACTAACTAATATTTTAAATTCTAATTTAATCGAGGAGTTAAAAAAATAATATGAATTATGGTTTATATTACAATAAAGAAAAATTAGGGGATATTTTATTTTTGATTATTGAAAGTAGCACTCATCCAAATAAAATTTTAAAAAACGATGAATTTGTTTTACTTTATAAAGAAGAAAAATTAATTGGTATTAATTTTTTAAATATTTCAAATAAAGTTAATCTTAATACGACTGGTTTAATTTCTTTGCCTAGTAAAGAATTAATAAATACATTAAATAAAATCCTTATATCTACAAATATTGTGATTCCTCAAAAAGAAAATAGCGGTTTTATTGTTTCAAAAATTATTGATATTGAGGAACATCCTGAAAGTGACCATCTCCATATTTGTAAAGTCGATTGTGGAGAGAAAGAACCTATACAAGTAGTTTGTGGCGGATATAACGCTAGACTTAATTTAAAAACTGTTTTAGCTAAGCCATATACTTTTATGCCAGATGGATCTGAGATTATTCCTTCTAAGTTATTAGGTATAGAAAGTTATGGAATGCTTTGTAGTGAAAAAGAGCTTCATTTAGATAAACTAGAATATAAAAGAGGAATCATTGAGCTTGATGAAGCTTATAGTATCGGGGACGATTTTTTTAAAGTAATTCAATAAAAATTTAAAAAAATTAAATTTATACCCCCCACTACCCCTCAATTTTTTACCACTTGTATATGTAAGGTGGTAAAGATGAGAAAATTATTAATATTATTCACTTCATTATTAAGTCTAACTTCACTTGGATTCATAAAAAAGAATGCTTTAAGTAGTAAAAATTATACTGAAAAGACTTATAAAGCTCCTAGCTATTATCAAATTAAAAATTTTGTACATTCTTTTGATTCCAAAAATGAATATCTAGTAGGAGAAGTTCCTTTAACAATAAAATTAATTAATACTCAATATTATGTTGGAATAAATTATATTGATAAAAATAATAAAGAAATAAATTTAATTGAAGAGACTGTTAGAGATAAAGTAAGTTCTTCAAATAAAAATTATACATTAGATTTTAAATTGCCTTTAGCTAATTTAAAAGCGAATAGTAAAATTACAATTTATATTGAAGCTCCTTTATTAAGAAATGAATTAGAGATTACTTATAATATTACAAACCCAAAAGAAATAATTGATTTAAGCGAGAATAATAAAATCTATTACAATTTTGAATATTTTAATAATACTGGTAAAAATTACTTTTATGAAGTAGTTCCTACTAGTTTTATAGAATGCGAGAAAAATATTTTTTATTTCGATTATTTTTCTTTTAAAGATTTTTATATTGAATCTAATTATAGTAATACACCAAATCCATATTTATATATTTACGATAAATCAACTTTGTTTTTGAATGTTTTTACAACCATGAGTGGGGAAAGTACTTCAAAAAAATTTACTCCTTTAATCTTAACTAAAGATGGAAATAAATATTATATAGGTTATAAAAATAAAATTTATTTAAATAAGAATAATAATATTATGTATTTAAATAATTTAGGAAATTATATAGAAGTAGAAGATAGAATCTATATGCCTAGTAATTATTACTATACATATAAAGATTTTAAAATTGGAATTTACTTTAAAAATTTTTCCAGTTTTAAATATCGTTTAACTTATGAAATTGAAATTCATTTTGAAGAAAATTATCGAAAAGAAGATAGTGTAATTTATAAAGAATATGGATATGTTACACAAGATGATGTTTTAGAAGGAGTAAAAGTATGAATGTATCAATATTTTTCTTTGTAACAGTAATATTTTTAACTTTATTTAATGGATTTAATATTGGAATAAAAGGAAACTATATTAGTAGAACTTTTATTGATTTACCTGTAAGTCTTATTAAATCTTGTGTTTTAGTAAATGAAGAATCATATGATGAAAATTCTTCTTATTTTGATAAAAATAAGCTTGAAGAAAATGTTAAAGAATATCTTACGATAAACTTAAAAGAACATGTAGAATCATATAATTTATCGTTTTATTACTTTTATTATGATGAAAATTTGGATTTAATTTATGATTTAGGTAATTATCCAAAAAATGTGCAAATACATTTTAATGCTGATATTTATAAAAACATCGATATTGACAAATATTTAGTATTTACAATGGAAGATTTATTTTAAAAAGGAAGAGATTATGGAAAAAGAAAGACTTATTAATTTTATCGAAAATTCGTTTATTAAGGATTTATTAAATAATCCTAACATTACAGATGTATCTTATAATGGTGAAAATATCTTTTATCAAGATAATATGGTAGGTAGAGTTAAATCTAGTTTAGAAGTTACTCAAAAAGAAGTACTTGATTTTATCCGTCAAATCGCCAATTTAAGTGATAATCAATTTAGTTACACTGATCCGATTTTAGATATGTCGATTGGTCGCTATAGAATAAATGCGACACATATGGCAATTGCTAGAAAAAATAGAGCAAACGCAATTACCTTTTCAATTAGAATAGGCTATGATGAACTAAGAATTAAAGAAGATAATACTTTTATAAAAGATAAGGCAATTGATTTATTAAAATTATTTTTGAACCGAAATAAATCTATTGTTATAGGTGGTTTAACTAGTAGTGGTAAAACAGAATTTCAAAAATATTTAATCTCTAAACTTAAACCAGCTACTAGAGTAATTATTATTGATAATGTCGATGAATTAGATAGTGATTATATTAATAAATCAATAGATTTACAAACTTGGTTAAATCTAGAAAAGTTTAAAAATATTAATTTTGATAATTTGATTAAAAATGCCCTAAGAAATAATCCTGATTATTTAATAGTAAGTGAAGCTCGAGGAGAAGAAATGCTTTCGATATTAAATAGTGCGATGAGCGGTCACCCAACGATTACAACATTACACTCTAAAGACATCTATTCAATGTATCATAGAATGACTAGATTATGTATGTTAAAAAATCAAAATCTAAAATTTAATGAAACTTTAGAAGACATTTTTGATCAATTTAAGCTTTTAATATATCTTAAAAAAGAGATTTCAAAAGATGGAAAAGTAATAAGATATGTCGATCAAATTGCGACAAATCGATTTAAAAATATAAGGCTATTATTTAAATATCCTAATACTTATTATCAGATTCCTAACTCCATTAAATATGATTTAAATTTAAGCGATGAAGAATTTATAAGTTTTAAAACAAGATGGGAGAGTAATAATGCATAAAAGGTTATTAGTATATTTAGTAATTATTCTTTTAACATCGTTTTTATACTATTTTTCTACTAATAATCTATTACTTTCTTTAATAGTAGGTGTTATTGGAATTTTATCTTTAATACTTATAGAAAATAAAATATTTAATTATTATAAAAAAGCTAAAAAGACCCATGAATGTATTCAGTTTATGAATAACTTTATAATTACTTTATCGATAAATAAGAGTATTTTATCAACTTATGAAATATGTTCTAAATCTTTTTCTAAAGAATTAAAACAACAAGATAAATTATTAAGTAATCTAGATGTTGAAACAAGAATTCATTATTTATCTAAATATTTTAATAATTCTACATATGAGGTGTTTATTAAACTGTTGGATCAATATATTTATAATGGTGGTGAAATTTTAAAAATATCGCAAATCTTATTATTTGATGCACGCCAACTTGAAGAAGATATCGATAATCAATATTTACTAATTATTAAGAAAATATTTGAATTTGGTAGTTTATGGCTGATTACTTTCATTATTTTGGTAATTATAAAATTTAGTTTAAACGATTATTTTCTTAAAATTAGTAATCTTGATTACTTTAAATATGGATTACTTGGATTCTTTGGTTTCTTTTATATAAATACTATTTTCTTTGTATATAACGCTTTTAATTTAAATTTTGTTAAAGAAGTTGTTAAAGAAAATAATAAAAAGAAAGTTACTAAAACTAAAAAAGATAAAAAGGAGAAAATCAAGAATGTTAAAATTAAAAGAAAAAATGCTTTTAACTAATAAAGATCCTAAAAAAGAGATTCTTAATAATGTGCTAATAAATGTCGTTATATTATTAGTTTCAATTACAACATATTTACTAACGAAAAACTTTATGTATTTTATATATTTTGGAGCAACTTTAATTTTATTTAATTTTTATTACTTTAGTCGATATGGAAGATCTTTAGGCAAAAATAATGAAGTATTAGTCGATGATTTTATTGATACATTTACTTATTTTAGAATCTATGTTTCTAATAACCGTAATGTCTACATGTCATTAAAAGAAATTAGTAATTATTCTTCTCCTTTTATAAAAGGAAAACTTAATGAACTATTAAATGATATTGATGAAGACAAATCTTTAAAACCATTTCTTAAGTTTGCAAGTTATTTTAATAACAGAAAAGTAGAAGAAGTAATGATAGCGATATATGAAATGATTGATGAAGGAAGTAACGAAAACTATATCAATCAGTTTATTCAAACCTTCATGGCTTTTAAACTTAGGGTTAATAAAAAAAGAGAAGATAAAAGAAATTCAAATATAAATTTATCAATTACTTTAAGTATTGTTGGAGTAGGTATCTTAATGATTCTAATAATGCTTGGCATTATATCAATTTTAGGAGAAATAGTTGTATGAGTAATAAATTAGCATTAATTTTATGTATTCCATTTATTTTATTCGTGTTCTTGTTTGGAGTAGATCTAGTAATGATTCAAACAGTCTATACAAATTTAGATTCAATAAGTGAAACGATATCTTATAAGATTTCACAAAACGGGATTGATTCAAATGGGAATATTGATAAAAGTATAGAACAATATCTATACGAAACAACAGGAGCGATTATAGTTTCTAACAACAATAATAAGGCTAATTTCTTAGAAGGTGACATCTTCGCCTATACGCTTTCTAAAGAATATCAACCAATATTATTGTCTAGTAAAACTATAACAATAAATATTGATCGATACGCAGTTATCGGAATTAATCATTCATAAGGAGGTATTAAACATGGGTGAAATTAAAGGTCAATTATTAGGAATTGTATTAGTATTATCAATCTTTGGTATTGTAGCAACAGCTTTAACTACAGCATTTACAAATGTTAGCGACGATGTTGTTACCAAAATAGAAAGTTCAACAGAAATTACACCAGCTGCTCAAAATAACGATTTACTTAGCTTCTGAGCTAAATAATTAATAGATGTAAAAAAATTAGGTTTATGGGGCCTAATTTTTTTGATTTATTTAATATGAAGTAGATGAAGTAGCCACTACATTAATACGAAGCGATAAATATAATGCTTTAGGTAATAAAGAAAAAGCCGAATTGCTTAAAAAGTTATTCGATTATTATTTTGATTATGCAAAAAATATGACACTTAACTTAAACGAAGGTTCTAGATTTGTTAAAGCAATGACTTTAATTAATAATTTTGATATATCTAAATATTTATTTCTTAAAGGTGAAACAAAAGAAGAAAGCGTTAAAGAAGTTAATAAAATATTTATAACAAGAAACCAAAGATTATTTGCTTTATTTTTACTTGGGTATAATTTAACTAAAGAAAACAAACAAGTTCTATATCGATATTTAATTACTTTAGGAGTGAATAGGAATACTGTTAAAGAATGGGTTGGTATTGAATAAGCACAAAAAATAGTAGAAGTAACTAGCGTGTTACTAGTTTTTCTAATAATTGTTAAGACATTTTTAAAAAGTATAAGGTTATTTTTATTTTTAAAATTTTGAAAAAGGCTTCCAAAAAGGCTTCCATAGGGGCTTCCAAAAATAAAAAAGTTCGATTTAATCGAACTAATTTGCAATTTGGCGCGCCTGACAGGAGTCGAACCCGTAACCTCTTGGTTCGTAGCCAAGCACTCTATCCAGTTGAGCTACAGGCGCTTTAAATAAAAAAAGATACTTTAGCGTATCTTGTATATTTAAGTTTGGTCGGGGCGACTGGATTTGAACCAGCGGCCTTCAGTTCCCAAAACTGACGCGATACCAAGCTACGCTACGCCCCGAAATGGTGACCTATACGGGATTCGAACCCATGAATGCATGCGTGAAAGGCATGTGAGTTAAGCCACTTCTCCAATAGGCCAATGGCGCCAACTATAGGGCTCGAACCTACAACCGATCGGTTAACAGCCGATTGCTCTACCATTGAGCTAAGTTGGCGTTGCGCTTGAGCGCTTAATTAATATACCAAAACCATGATAATTAATCAAGATTTTTTTAAATTATTTTAGCTTAGATTTTACAAGTCTTAATAAATCACCTAAATTTTTTAATTCTTGGGTTTCTTGAGGTTCAAATTTAATACCATAGGAATCTTCTAAGTCAAGAATAACTTCGACTACATCTAAAGAATCTAAACCTAGACTTGCTAAAGTAGCATTTTCATCAATTTCAGCGATGTTTAATTTTTCTTTAATTTTTTCTTCTATTTCTTCATATTTAACCATAAATTTACCTCGTTTTTGATATTTTAACATAAATTAATTTTATAAAAAATATAATATTGCTTAATATTGATTGTGACAGTTAACAAAATATTTTTTGTGGAAATTATTTTTTACTATGATTTAGTCTTAATTTCCTTTACAATTAGTAAACAGGTGAACATATGGATAAATCAAAAATGAAGTTTATATTTGTGACTGGTGGAGTAGTTTCTAGTTTAGGAAAAGGAATTAGTGCTGCGTGTATTGGAAGATTATTGAAAAGAAGAGGTCTTCATATATTTTCTATTAAATTAGATCCATATTTAAATATTGATCCAGGAACAATGTCACCTTATCAACATGGAGAAGTTTTTGTTACAAAAGATGGAGCAGAAACTGATTTAGATTTAGGCCATTATGAAAGAATTATTAACACTAGTTTGACTAAAGAAAGTAGTGTAACTAGCGGTAAAGTTTATCAAACCGTATTAGATAAAGAAAGAAAAGGGGAATATTTAGGAGCCACTATTCAAATTATTCCTCATATTACTAATGAAATTAAAAAAAGATTATATGACGGATTTAACGCTAAAGGTGACACCGATGTTTGCATTGTTGAAATAGGCGGAACAGTAGGAGACATTGAATCTTTACCTTTTTTTGAAGCTATTAGGCAAATGCGTAGAGAACTTGGTTATGAAAATACTTTTTTTATGCATAATACTCTAGTCCCTTATCTAGAAACTAGTGGTGAAATAAAAACAAAACCAACTCAACATAGTGTTAAAGAACTAACTAGCTTAGGAATTCAACCTGATGCTATTTTACTTAGAAGCAAAAATTTAGTCGATAAAGCTTCTAGAAAGAAAGTCGCTTTATTTTGCAATGTCGATGATGAAGCAGTGATTAGCGTTAAAGATGTCGATATAATATACGAAGTTGCTTTAAATTTACAAAAACAACATCTTGATGATTTAATTGTTAAACATATGAATCTAAAGTGTGAAGACACAGCTTATATGGACGATTATGTTAAACTTATTAGAAAAATTAAAAATATAAAAAAATCTATTAATATCGCTTTAGTTGGTAAATATGTTAAACTTCATGATGCTTATTTAAGTGTTCTTGAATCTTTAAAATATGCCGGATATGTTTACGATCTTAATATCGATATTACATGGGTTGATAGTGAAGTTTTAGAGAGCGAAGATGCTAACGAAATTTTTAAGAATGTTGACGGAATCATTGTTCCAGGAGGATTCGGTAATCGAGGGATCGAAGGCAAAATTAAAGCAATTAAATACGCTAGAGAACACAATATTCCTTTTTTAGGTTTATGTTTAGGTATGCAATTATCTTTAATTGAAATTGCTAGAGATGTAATTGGATATAAAGATGCTAATTCAACTGAATTTAATCCTGAAACAACTCACAAGATAATTGATTATTTGCCTAATCAATATAAAGGAATCAAACTAGGCGGAACGATGAGACTTGGAGAATACGATTGTAAAATAATAAAGAACACCTTAGCTTATGCTTTATATAAAAAAGAAGATATTAGAGAAAGACATAGACATCGTTATGAATTTAATAGTGAGTATAAAAAAGATTTTGAAGATGTTGGAGTTGTTTTCAGTGGTTTTAATCCACAAACTAAGTTATGTGAAATTATTGAGTATCCTAAAAATTCCTTTTTTATCGCTTGTCAATTTCACCCTGAATTTCAATCTCGACCTTTAAATCCTCATCCATTATTTGTAGGTTTTATTGACGCAGCAAAGAAAGTAAAGTTAAATTAAATATATGGGATAATAGCTCAGTTGGGAGAGCATATCGTTCGCAACGATAAGGTCGCGAGTTCGAGTCTCGTTTATTCCACCATTAATGTAGATTATGCCTGATTCCTTAATGGAGTTCAGGCTTTTTCTTTATTTACTAATAATAAACTTAAAAATATTGCCTCATTTGTCATTCAAAAAACCTCTAAAACTCAAATATTGTGACATTGTCAAAAAATTTAATAATAAAAATAAATATTTTTTGTCAATAAGTCTATTTTTGATACCACTTGTAAGTAGGAGGTGAGAAAATGTATTTTGATATCATTGTAAGTTTATTGGTATTAGTAATTTTTATTTTTACAGTTATAGTTTATTTAAACGGACTTAAAGTTGATAATAAAATTACTTCATTAGTGATTAAGGAATTTGATAATCGTGAATTTTATGAGAACTTCGATCTTGATGAAGATATTAAAGTTTTATTTGAAAATAAAGATTATCAATTTTTAGTAAAGGAGCTTTATAAAAATAAAAGAATTACTTTTTCGTATGATGAATTAATTAAAAAAGTTAAAAAAACTAAGTTTAAAAATATTACAGTATGTGAAAAAGAATTTAATGATTTAATAGAAAGTTTGCTAAATAAAAAAGATTATTTACCGTTAAATACTTTTTGTGAAAAGATAAATTATGAACTGTTTAAATTAGAAAACTTTTCTTTTTATGCTTTGACTAATCCTAGTTTAAATGACTATTTATATCAAACTTATAAGAAAGAATTTATTAATCGAGTTTATAATCTTTCCTTTTTTATTAGTTCGATTGATGAAGATGAATTTAAATATAGTAATATTAGATTGCTTTATGAAAAACGGATAAAAAGAAGAATATCTAAATCGTTCTTTTAAAATTTTAAATTGAAGAAAATTAAGACTGTTCGTTAAAATTTTTATTTAAAAACTCGATGATAAAAGCGTTACATTTTTTAGAAACATCTAAAAAAGGTCTTGTAACATTATAGACATGATTTGCTTCTAGACTATCTTCATAATAGTAGTCATAATTAAAACCATTTTCTTTAAATATATTTAATAAATCATCGACTTGCTTATGAGTTAATTCGTCCCCTTTACTTCCGATGAGTAAGATTGGGATTGATTTATCAAAGAAATTTAAAAAATAATGACCATCAGAAAACAAATAGTTTGGAGTAGATTTATAAAATTTGCCAAACAAATCTAAATTAAAATAACGCTGCAAAAATTTATTTAAAATCTTATTTTTTGGAGTAATAGGAATATTATGAATAAATGGAGCAGGGTGATTCAAGATTAAAGAATTAACTTTTATATCAATAGGTTTAATTGAATAAATATTACTTAAAAATTTAGAGTTATAAATACTTAATAAAAGTAAAGCAAGTTGTCCGCCAGCACTATCTCCACAAAAAGATATTTTATTTTTATTAATTGGTAAAGACTCACAATTTAAAATATATCTAATAGAAGAATCAATATCTATTAGCATATCGTTTAATGTTGCACCATCGATAAATAGTCTATAGGACATAGTTAGTACTATAAAACCGTTTCTTGCTATTTCCATCGCAAATAGACCATTTAAATCTTTATCTCCATAAAACCATCCACCACCATGAATATCAATAATTAAAGGATATTTTTTAACTAAATCAATATTTTTAGGTAAATAAATATTTAACCTGTGGTAAGGATTATTATCTTCGATATAAGAGTAAGTTTTAATTTCGATGTCTTTTACATCCTTTTGCATAGCGATGTATTTACTATCTCCATTTTTAATATCTATTTGAGCTTTTCTCAATAACTTTTTAAAAATTTTTCGAAACATTTTTAATCCTCGATGGTTTTTATTATAATTTAAAGAAGTTAAAACTCATATAGTTTTTTGGAGGAATATGAAAGCACTTATTATATCGGATATACATGGTTCTAGTTATTATTTAAAAAAAGTGTTAGATAACGAATGTTATTTTGATAAACTCATCATTTTAGGAGATATATTATATCATGGTCCTAGAAATGATTTGCCTTATGGTTATAATCCTAAAGAAGTAATAAAGATTTTAAATAATTTAAAAACAAAAATCATTGCAGTTAAAGGAAATTGTGAGGCTTATGTTGATCAAATGGTTTTAGATTTTCCAATTTGTGAAAGCTCCTTTGTTTCAATGAATAATTTAGATTTATTTTTAACTCATGGACATTTAATAAATGAGGAACATCCAATTAGTTTACCTTATAAGACAATTGTTTTATACGGACATACGCACATTCATAAAATTAGTGAAGTAAATGGCAATACTTATTTAAATCCAGGAAGTGTTTCTTTAGCAAAAGGGGATAAAATTAATAGTTATGCTATATTAGAAAATAATAAAATTACAATTTATGATTTGAATAAAAATGTTTTAATGCAATATAGTCAAAGTATTAAATATGAGTAAATATATAAAATGTGAAATTTCTAATATGTGTATGGTCTATAATGGCGACTATATTTTAGTAATAGACCGTAAAAAGAAAGATTGGCCTGGAATTAGTTTTCCTGGTGGACATCTTGAAGATAACGAATCTTTAACTCAATCTGTTATTAGAGAAGTAAAAGAAGAAACTGGTTTAGATATTTTTGATCCTATTCTATGTGATATTAAAGAATGGCACTTAGAAGAAGGTGTTTTATATTTAGGTTTACTTTATAAAACCAATAAATTTAAAGGTGAAATTATTTCTAGTGAGGAAGGCAAAGTTTTTTGGATTAAAAAAGAAGAATTAAGTAAATATAAGTTATCTCAAGATTTTGAAGAATTATTTCATCTTATAGACGATAAGCAAATTACTTTAAAATAATGAAATTTTTCTTTATTGTTTTATTAGAGGTAAATAAATGAAAGAGATATATGATTTAATTATTATCGGAGCTGGACCAAGCGGAGTTAGTGCAGCAATTTATAGTAATAGAAGCGGATTAAAAACTTTAGTAATTGAAAAAAATGCGATTGGTGGTCAAGTTATTAATGCTTATGAAATTGAAAACTATCCAGGTTTTCCTAAAGTTCATGGCTTTGATTTAGCTTTAAGTTTTAGTGAACAATTAAAATATAACGAAATTAAAGTAGAATATGATGAAGTAATTAGTGTTATCAAACAAGAAGATGATATTTTTAAAATTATTACAAAATCAAGTAGAGAATTTTATTCGAAATATGTTGTATTAGCTTTAGGAAGCAATCCTAAAAAGTTAGGAATTAATAAAGAAGATGAATTTATTGGTAAAGGTGTTTCTTATTGTGCAACCTGTGATGGTGCTTTTTATCGAAACAAAGATGTAGCCGTAATTGGCGGAGGAAATAGTGCAATTACTGAAGCGATCTATTTATCCGAGATTACAAATAAAGTTTATGTAATTGTTAGAAATAAACTTAGAGCGGATAATGTTGAAATAAGTAGAATGAAAAATAGAAAAAATATTGAAGTTTTAGAGGGTTTTCAAATAAAAGAGCTCCTTGGAAATGAAGTTTTAAATGGGGTTTTACTAACTAATAATGATGGGTCAATGATTAGAAAATTGGATGTATCAGGTATATTTATTTATATTGGTCAATTACCTCCTACTAAATTTTTGTCTAATTTAAATATTTTGAATAAAGATGGTTATATTGAAGTTAATGAACACTATGAAACAAAAGTTAAAAATTTATACGCAATAGGTGATGTTATACCAAAACATTTAAGACAAATTGTTAACGCTGTAAGTGATGGAGCTTTAGTAATAGATAACATTAAAAACATAAATAATTTTTAATAAAATTCAGTGAAAATATTTTTGTATTGTTGGCTTTATTTTATTGTCAATAACCCTTATAAAAAGTAAAATATAAGGGTACTGGAGATTTTAATATGTATCTAAGAAAAGAAGCCAAAGATATGATAAAGGAAATTTGTAATCGTTATAAAGACGAACCAAGTCCTTTAATGCTTATTTTAAGTGACACACAAAAAGAATATGGTTATATTCCTTTAGAAGTTCAAGAAATTATTAGTGAAGAAACTGGAATTCCAGTTAGCGAAATTTATGGTGTTGTAACTTTTTATTCATTTTTTAGTTTAGTTCCCAAAGGAAGGTATGTTATCGGAGTTTGTATTGGAACGGCTTGCTATGTTAAAGGTGGACAGAATGTTTTAGATAAATTTGGAGAATTACTTCATATAAAGCAAGGTCAAACTACAGAAGATGGATTGTTTACTTTAGATGGACTTAGATGTATTGGAGCTTGTGGTATTGCTCCTGCTATTTCGATAAATGGCAAAGTTTATCCAAAAGTAAAATTAGCTGATATTCCTAAAATTATTAAAGAATACCGTGAAAAGGAGATTGAATAATGAAAGTTAAATCTATCCAAACTCTAAATGATTTAAATAAAAAAATTAAATCTTGTGAAGAATGCGTAACTAAAAAATTTAATGGAGAAGATGGCAAAAGACATATCGTAGTTTGTGGTGGAACTGGATGTTTAAGCAGTGATTCTCAATTAATAATCGATAATTTTAATAATCTTATTAAAAAGCATAAACTAGAAGATAAAGTTACTTGTAATGTTGTCGGATGTTTTGGTTTTTGTTCTCAAGGTCCATTTGTAAAAATTTATCCTGAAGATACTTTATATCACGCTGTTAAACCAAGTGACTGCGAAAAGATTTTTGAAAGCGATATTTTAAATAATAAAATTGTCGAGGAACTTTTATATGAAGATCCTAATACTCACGAAAAAATAAAAAGACAAGATGATATTAATTTTTATAAAAAACAACTACGCATTGTTTTAAATGGTTGTGGGCAAATAAATCCTGAAATTATTGATGAAGCCTTAGGATTTGGTGCCTTTAAAGGTTTAATCAAAGCTTTATCCATGAAACGCCAAGATGTAATTAATGAAGTTTTAAATAGCGGACTTAGAGGTAGAGGTGGAGCTGGTTTCTCAACGGGCAAAAAGTGGCAGTTTGCATACAATCAAGATAACAATACAAAATATGTAGTTTGTAATGGAGATGAAGGTGACCCAGGTGCATTCATGGATCGTTCTATATTAGAGGGCAATCCAGTTAGTGTTATTGAGGGAATGATGATTGCTGGTTATGCAATCGGTGCTGAGAATGGTTATTTTTATGTTCGAGCTGAATATCCAATTGCTGTTAAAAGGTTACAAATTGCTATTAAAGAATTAGAAGAACTTGGCTTATTAGGCAAAAACATTTTAAATAGCGGATTTAACTTTAATGTTCATATTCGTTTAGGTGCTGGAGCCTTTGTTTGTGGAGAAGAAACAGCCTTACTTAATTCTATTGAGGGAAAAAGAGGTATGCCTCGTCCTAGACCTCCTTTCCCAGCTGTTAAGGGTTTATGGGGTAAACCAACAATCATTAATAATGTTGAAACATTAGCTAATGTACCTTATATTTTAAGAATCGGCGCTGAAAAATTTGCAAGTATTGGGACTGAAAAATCTAAAGGAACAAAAGTTTTTGCATTGGGTGGTAAAGTTAAAAATGTCGGTTTAGTTGAAGTTCCTATGGGAACTACATTAAGAGAATTAATTTATGATATCGGAGGAGGTATTCCTAATAATAAGCGTTTCCAAGCTATTCAAACAGGTGGTCCTAGTGGTGGATGTTTAACTTTAAGTGAACTCGATACTCCAATTGACTTCGATAATTTAATTGCAAAAGGATCAATGATGGGAAGTGGTGGTGCAATTGTTATGGACGAAGATAATTGTATGGTTGATGTTGCTAAATTTTATCTAGAGTTTATTTGTGATGAAAGCTGTGGCAAATGTAGTCAATGTCGTATAGGAACAAAGAGATTATTAGAAATTCTTACTAAAGTTACTGATGGAAGAGCAACATTAGAAGATATTGATAAACTTGAATCTTTAAGCGAATCAATTCAAGTTGGTAGCTTATGTGGCTTAGGACAAACAGCACCTAACCCAGTAATTTCTACTCTTACGAAATTTAGAGATGTTTATCTTAGACATGTCGTTGATAAAAAGTGTGATGCTGGTGTATGTAAAAATTTAATTAGTTTTCATATCGATCCTAATAAATGTAAGAAGTGTAGTTTGTGTGCTAGAAACTGTCCAGTTAACGCTATAAGTGGTGTAGTTGGTAAAGAAGTATTTAAGATTGATAATAATAAATGTATTAAATGTGGAACTTGTATTAGTGCTTGTAAATTTAATGCAATTTATAAAAAGTGAGAAGATATATGGCAAAAATTCAGATTTTTATAGAAAATAAACCTTATGTGGTTGAAGAAGGACTAACAATACTTGAAGCTTGCAAAATTTGCGGGTTTAATATTCCAAATTTATGTAGTTATCGAAATGGTGAATGTAGTGTGGCAAGTTGTCGTGTCTGTTTAGTTCATGTCGATGGAGAAAGAAGACTTGTTCCGAGTTGTGCTTATCCTATTAGAGAAGGGATACACATTTCAATAAATGATCCAAAAGCTGTCATTGCTAGAAGAACTAGTGTTGAGCTACTTTTATCTAATCATTATTATAATTGCCAAGCTTGTAGAAAAAACGGACAATGTGAATTACTAGAAGTTGCTAAAAGAGTTGGTGCTCGTCCTGAAATGTATGTTGGAGAAAAAACTAAAACAACATATGATGATTTAGCACCTAGTTTAGTAAGAGACACATCAAAATGTGTTTTATGTGGTCGCTGTATTGAAGCTTGTAAAAAGACCCAAGGTATTGGAATTTTAGGATTTGAAAATCGTGGATTTAATACTATCGTAGGACCAAGTGAAAATCGCTCTTTTGCTAATGTTCCTTGCATTCAATGCGGACAATGTACATTAGTTTGTCCTACTGGAGCATTAATGGAACATAATGAAATAGATAAATTAGATAAAGCATTCCAAGATGGAAAATATGTTATAGTTCAAACTGCTCCTGCGGTAAGGGCAGCAATTGGCGAAGAATTTGGTGAAAAAATTGGAACTAGAGTAACTGGCAAAATGGTTGCTGCATTACATCGTCTTGGATTTTATAGAGTTTTTGATACTAATTTTGCAGCTGATTTAACGAT
The DNA here is from genome assembly GCA_017694345.1 of Candidatus Onthovivens merdipullorum. Classification (GTDB taxonomy): domain Bacteria; phylum Bacillota_I; class Bacilli_A; order RFN20; family CAG-826; genus Onthovivens; species Onthovivens merdipullorum. The sequence continues at coordinate 21,966 of JADIMY010000086.1, forward strand.
AACTGAAGAAGCTAATGAATTTATTCAAAGAATTACATCACATCGACCAGGTCCAATGATTACAAGCTGTTCTCCAGGTTGGATTAATTATATTGAATATTATTACCCAGATTTATTACCACATTTATCAAGCTGCAAATCTCCTCATGAAATGATGGGAGCTATTATTAAATCTTACTTTGCAGAAAAGCATAATATAGATCGTTCACAAATTTGTGTAGTTTCAGTTATGCCTTGCACTGCTAAAAAATATGAAAAAGAAAGACCTGCAAACAGTGTAGATGGAATTAGTGATGTTGATGTTGTTTTAACTACTAGAGAATTTGCACAATTAATTAAAAGAGCTGGTATCGTATGGAAAAAATTACCTGATGAAGAATTCGATGATGATTTAATAGGTGATTATAGTGGAGCTGGTGCAATTTTTGGTGTTACTGGGGGAGTTATGGAAGCAGCTATAAGAACTGCTTATCATATTTTAACTAATGAAGAGCTTGAACCTATTGAATTCACTCCTTGTAGAGGTTTAGAAGGTATTAAAGAAGCAAGTTTAAAAATTGGTGGACAAACTTATAATTTTGCGATGTGTAGTGGTATGAAAAATGCTAAAGTTATTTTAGAGCAAATTAAAAATAACGAATGCAAATACGATTTTGTAGAAGTTATGGGTTGCCCAGGTGGATGTATTAATGGTGGTGGTCAACCATATGTTATTCCTTTATTTTTGCCTAATGAAGATGATGATATACAAGATACTTACATTAAGAAAAGAGCCGAAGCACTTTATGATGAAGACCGTGCAAGAAAAGTGCGTAGATCCCACTTGAATCCTGACATTATTAAATTATATAAAGATTATTTAGGAGAATATGGTTCACCTAAAGCCCATAAGTTACTACATACAACTTATAATTATCATCGTGAAAAATATCCTGATTTAAATAAAGATTAAAAGAAGATTTTACTAATATAATGAAGTTACGATTTGAAAGTGAGGTGATTTAATGTTTTTTACCAATAAATATAAAAAAGATCTGAAGGAAATTGAAGGGAAATATGAGTACCATCATTCTTTACTTAGTGGTGAAATTCAACAAAACATTTCTAAAATTGATTCTATATCTAGAACTAACCTTTTATATTGTGATATTCATACGAGTTATTTTAAGCGCTACAAAGAAATTAGAGATGATTATGATTCACTTGTTCATGATATCATTGAACAATTAAAAGAATACCTTTATTCAAATCGCTTTAAAGAATTTAAAGCTTATAAAAAAGAAAATGCACAATTTATTAATAACTATTGTGATTTAACTGATAAGTTATCAAATGATCTTCTCGATATATTAAAGCCTGAAGAAGAAGCTCGCCAAACAATTTTGGAATTAAAAGAAAATTTTCGAGAAGTAAAATCAACTTTTAATAATAAAGAAATGGAATTAAGTTATTTATCTAATTCTTTTCAATCTGTATTTGATAAAATTGAAGCGAATTTTGATAAATACGAAAGTCTTTTAGAAAGTGCATCATATGACGATGCTAAAGAAATTGTCACGGAAATTGAAAAAGTCTTGCCAGCACTTATTAAAATTATCAATAAGACCCCAGAATATCTAAATGAAGTTTTAAACATATTGCCTAATGAAATTGATGATATTACTAAGCAATATAAGGAATTAATTTTGAAAGGATTATCTCTTAAAACTTTCGATATCGAAGGAGCTTTAAGCGAGATTAAAAGTGAGATAGAAGATGTTAAAAACTCTTTAAGATCTTTAAGTATTAATAAAGTAGAAAGAAAGATTGTTAATATTCATAATGAACTAGATGATATTAAGTCAAAATTCGTCGAAGAAGAAGAATCAAAAAATAAATTTGAACAAAACATTAATTCTGTTTCATCAAATTTTTTAAATTTAGAAAAAGAATATGTAAAAATTTCATCCCAAATCGAAAAAATCGAAAAAATATATATCGTAGATGATGTTCATAAAAATGAATACTTATCAATAAAATCTAAGCTTGATGAAGTCAGCAAAGATAAAAGAAAGCTCGAAACTTATGTTAATTCTATTGAAACTACACCATATAAAATTTTGTATGGAAAAATGAGTGATCTTTCAAATGGTACTAAAGATTTAGAAACAAAAATTAATAGTTTTAATGCATATATCCATAGTTTAAAAAATGATGCTGAAAAAGTATATAGCCTTATTAACGGTTTATATTTAAAAATAAAAAAATATGAGAGTTTTATTCGTGATTTTAATAATGACGATTTTTATAATAAATTTAAAAATAAATTTACCTCAGTATACAAAACAATGGACGATATTAGTGCTATCATTAATAAAACTCCTATTGATGTAAGCAAGATTAACCTATTAAGCAATGATTTAACTACAAATTCTAATCTTCTATTTAAAGAAATTGATGAACTTTTACATTATAAAGAGTTAGCAACTGAAACGATTCTTGAAGGAAATTTAAATAGAACAAAATTTGCTGATGTCAATGCATTACTAGAACAGGCTGAAAGTTTTTATGATGATTTTGAATTTAAAAAAGCCTATGAGACATCCTTTAACGCTATTGAAAAAATAAATCATCGAAATGGGCTAAATTAAATTATGATTTATTTTGATAATGCTGCTACGACGCCTGTCGATAAAGATGTTTTAGAATGCTATAACAAGAATGTTTTTCGCTATTTTGCTAATCCTAGTTCGATTCATTATTTAGGAATAGAAGCTTTTAATGTTATTGAAAAAACAAAAACTGACATTTTAAAAAAATTAAAATTAGATCCAAATTTATATCAAATTATTTTTACAAGCAGTGCAACTGAAAGTAATAACCTTGCAATTCTAGGCTATTCTTTAAGAAATCATAATAGAGGCAACACAATTGTTACTACTAAAATTGAGCATGCCAGCGTTTTAGAAGTCTTTAAAATTTTAGAAGAAAAATATAAATTTAATGTTAGATATCTTAATGTTGATGAAAATGGTAAGTTTATAGACGAGGAAATTAATGAGTATATAAATGATGATACAATATTGGTCTCTTTATCTAGAGTTAATAACGAACTTGGTCTTATTTTAGATTCACAAAAAATAAAAAAAAGAGTTGATGAATTTCCTAAGTGTGTTCTGCACTTAGATTTAGCTCAAACAATTGGTAAAGCTGAATTAAATTTTGATTTTGGAGATTTAGCTACCATCTCATCTCATAAAATACATGGTTTAAAAAGTATTGCCTGTTTAATTAAGAAAAAGAAAATTAATTTAGAGCCATTATTATATGGTGGTGGACAAGAATATGGCTTAAGAAGCTCAACAATGGACACTGCTTTAATTTTGTCTTTCAAGTTAGCAATTGATAAAATCATTGATAATTTTAGTAAAAACACTCTAAAAGTCCAATATTTTTTTGATTTTTTAAAATGTGAATTGTTAAAAATAGATGAAATAATTCTTCATACTTATAAAAATCAGTCGCCGTATATTTTAAATTTTTCTTTAAAAACAAAAAAAGCCAGTGTTGTTGTCGAAGCCTTGTCTAATTTAGAAATATATGTTAGTAGCGTCAGTGCCTGTTCTAGTAAGCGTGAAGAACCTTCTCATGTTTTATTAGGACTAAATAAATCGTTAGATGAAGCAAAAAATTCTATCCGTTTATCTTTTTCGCATTTAAATACAATTGATGAAGCTAGGATTTTTGTTACAAAATTAAAAGAAATAATAGCTAAGATAAGGAGTTAATCTTATGGAATACAATGTCATAATAATTAGATTTGGAGAAATGTCTACAAAAGGAAAAAATCGTAAAGATTTTATTTTTAAGCTTGCTAAATCTATTAAAAGGAATCTACTTGGATTTAATAAAATTTATACGATGGATGTTAGACACGATCACATCTATTTATACATTAATAATATAGAAGAGTTTGATTACACTCCTTTAACCAACATAAGTGGTATAAATAGTTTTTCTCTTGCTAAAAAAGTTGAAGTATTCGAACTTGAAGATTTAGTTAATTATGGATTTGATTTTATTAAAGAAGAAAATGGGAATACCTTCAAAGTCCATGCTCGTAGAATTGATAAATCGTTTCCTTATAGTAGCGATGAAATAAATAGAGCTATTGCTTCAAAAGTCTTAAAAAACACTACTCTAAAAGTTGATGTGCACAATCCAGATATTCTTTTATCAATTGAAATTAGAAGTGATGGAGCTTACTTTTTTACTAAAACAATTAAGGGAATTGGGGGTTATCCAATTGGTAGTACTGGAAGAATTTTAATGATGCTTAGCGGAGGAATTGATTCTCCAGTCGCAACTTATTTATTAATGAAAAGAGGAGTTGAAGTTTCTTGTGTTCATTTTTCAAGTCCACCTTATACCAGCCAAGGAGTAATTATTAAATTAAAAGATATCCTAGAAAAATTAAATCTATATCAAGAAAAAATTAATTTATACATTGTACCTTTTACTAAAATACAAGAAAAAATATATGAAATTAGTCCTGAAGGCTATCCAATAACTATAATGCGTAGAATGATGTATCGACTTGCTTCAAAATTAGCTAATAAACTTCATATTGTTGCTTTAGCAGCTGGAGAATCTATAGGTCAAGTAGCAAGTCAGACTCTAGAAAGCTTAAGGGCTATTAACGAAGTAACTAATCTTCCTATAATTAGACCTTTGTCGACTTATGATAAAATCCAAATTATTGATATATCTAAAAAAATTGAAACTTATGACATTTCAATTAGACCATATGAAGATTGTTGCACGATTTTTACTAATAAAAATCCTAAAACAAAACCTCATCTTGAGGAGTGCCGCAAAATCGAAGAGAAATTCGATTTTGAACCACTTTTAGATGAGGCTATTGAAAATATTAATAAAGTTGTGATAGAACAAGAAACTAATTAGATTTCTTTAGGGTTAACTAATAAAGTCTTTTCTTCGATTTCTTTTTTAAGTAAAGTGATAAATTCATCAATCGATACAGTAATTTGATCTTTTGAACTATATCTACGATAAGTAACACTATTATTGTTAACTTCGTTATCCCCGATAACTACAGAGTAAGGAATTTTGTTAATTTGTGCTAGTCTCATTCGATAGCCTAGTTTTTCGTTTGACTCATCAAGTTCGACTCTTAAATTAGCATTTTCAAGATGTTCTTTTAGTTTTTTAGCAAAATCTAAATGTAAGTTATTATTTACTGGCAATAAAGAAACTTGAACAGGAGCAATCCAAAGAGGAAAAGCGCCGGCAAAATTTTCAGTTATAATTCCTAAAAATCTTTCAAAAGAACCTAAAACAGCACGGTGAAGCATAACTGGTCTAACTTTTTCACCTTTTTCGTTAATGTAAGTGCAGTCAAATCTCTCAGGTAAATTCATATCAAGTTGGATAGTCCCACATTGCCAAACTCTACCCATGCAATCTTTCAATTTAAAGTCTAATTTCGGACCATAAAAAGCCCCATCACCTGGATTAATTTTAAATTCTTTTCCACTAGCTAAACAAGCATCACTGAGTATTTTTTCCGATTCATTCCAAATTTCAATATCACCAATATAACCTTCTTCAGGTCTAGTTGATAACACGATACTATAATCAAGGCCAAATAAAGAGTAAGTTTGGTCATATAATTTTAATAATCTTTGAATTTCAGATTGAAGTTGTTCACGAGTGCAGAAAATATGTGCATCATCTTGTGTAAAACATCTAACTCTAAATAAGCCATTTAATGCCCCGCTTGCTTCGTGTCTATGAACTAAACCGAGTTCAGCATATCTTATAGGCAAATCACGATATGAATGAAGTTCGTTATTATAAACTAAAATAGCACCAGGACAATTCATTGGTTTAATTGCGTAATCTTTATTGTCTATTTTTGTAGTATACATGTTTTGTTTATAGTGATCCCAGTGGCCACTAGTTTCCCATAATTCTTTAGAAAGAATCATTGGAGTTTTAATAATTTTGTAACCTTCTTTATCGTGAATATCGTTCCACCAATATTCGATTTGTCTTCTTAACATGAGACCTTTAGGTAAATAAAAAGGAAATCCTGGACCATATTCACTAAACATAAATAAGCCGAGTTCTTTTCCAATTTTACGATGGTCTCTCTTTTTAGCTTCGTCTTTTAAATGTAAATAATTTTCTAAATCTTCTTTAGTAAAGAAAGAAGTACCATAAATTCTTGTAAGTTGTTTATTTTTAGAATCACCTCTCCAATAAGCACCAGCTAAATTTTCAAGTTTGAAATTTTTAATATATCCTGTTGAAGGTAGATGTGGTCCTTTGCATAAATCAACAAAATCTCCTTGTCTATATATGGAGATATCTTCATCGTCAGGGAACTCTTTAATAATTTCAACTTTATAAGGATTATTTTTGAATAGTTCTAGAGCTTTTTCTTTTGATATATCTTCTCTTTTAATATATTGATTTTTCTTGACGAGATTTTTCATTTCTTTTTCAATTTTAGGTAAATCCTCTTCTTTTAAAATAGTGTTGCCAAAATCAATATCGTAATAAAAACCATTTTCGATAGAAGGACCAATAGCAAATAGTGCATTTGGATATAAAATAGAAATTGCCTCAGCAAGTAAATGGGCTGTTGAATGGTTTAATAAATCTTTAGCTTCTTCACTTTGACTAGTTATTAATTCAAATTTTCCATCACTTTCAATTGGATGATATAAATCAAAGAGCTTATCATTTAATTTATATGCAAGAGCCTCTTTTGCAAGCGATTGAGAAATTTTACTTGCTATATCGTGACCATTTTCGCCTTTTTCAATTAATATTTTTTTACCATCTTTTAATTCTAATTCCATATTAATCTCCTTTAAATTAAAAAATCCTTAGACAAATAAGTCTAAGGACGCTTGTTTCACGCGGTACCACCTTAGTTATAACTAAAGAGTTATCACTTCATTAAATTGATTAATTACGTTAATCATTCGTTAAGTTACCTTAAGTGCTCCAAAGTGGTATTGTTTAATTCTTTTTAAGAAACTTTCACCAATTTGTTTCTTTCTCTAATAAAAGATAGTTAAACAACTTGTCTTTTTCAACGCAATGATATCATATAACTATAACTAATTTTTGTAAATTAATATTTTTTTCTTAATTTTAAAAATTAAAAAAACACCTAAGATTTAAAGACTTTTCAGTAAAAAAATAGATTTATATTTTTTAGGTATTAATGTTTTTTCTTTACTAAACTTGAGATTTATTGTTTGAAATATAAATCATGTTGTGACTATTTAGGTAAAATTTATTTATTAAATAATATGATTTCATAAACAATTTATTTCGAGGAAAATATATTTTGCTTAACAAAATTAATCATTTAAATTTAATTTTCTAAGAAAGTATTTATAATATTAAACGGAGGTAATAATTATGTATTCAAAGAATGCTTGGAATAAATATGAAGGTAAATCTTTAGATGAATTAATGAAATTTAATGAAGATTACAAAGAATTTTTATCGAATGGTAAAACTGAAAGATTGTGTGTTAGAAACGCACTTGAACTTGCTAAAGCTAAAGGTTTTAAAGAACTTGAAAAAGCTAAAAGTATTAAACCAGGTGATAAACTTTATTCTATTAATCGAGGAAAAAACATTGTTTTATATGTAATTGGTAAAGAAAATGTTAAAGAAGGAATTAATGTTTTAGGAGCTCATATTGATTCTCCTCGCACTGATATAAAACAAAATCCACTTTATGAATCAACTGATTTTGCTTTACTAGATACTCATTACTATGGTGGGGTAAAGAAATATCAATGGGTTACTATTCCATTAGCTTTACATGGTGTAGTTTGTAAAAAGGATGGAACAACTGTTGAAATTCATATTGGAGAAAAAGAAGAGGATCCTATTTTCTGTATAACTGATTTATTAATACATTTAAGTGGAGAACAATTAACTAAGACAGCTAATAAAGTTATAGAAGGTGAAAACCTCGATGTAACAATTGGTAGTATTCCTTTAAAAGGTGAAGAAAAAGAACCAGTTAAGAAAAATATCTTAAAAATATTAAAGGAAACTTATGGCATTGAGGAAGAAGATTTCTTAAGTGCTGAAATTGAGGTAGTTCCTAGTGGAAAAGCTCGTGATTTAGGACTTGATAGAAGTATGGTTGCAGGTTATGGACAAGATGATAGAGTTTGTGCATATACTTCCTTAAGAGCAATCTTAGATTTAAACGAAATTCCTAATAAAACAGCTTGCTGTATTTTAGTTGATAAAGAAGAAATTGGTAGTGTTGGAGCAACTGGAGCTTGCTCAAATTATTTTATAAATACGATCGCAGAATTACTTGCTTTAGAAGGCAATGGTACTGATTTAAAATTAAGAAGAACATTAACTAAATCGAATATGCTTTCAAGCGATGTAAGTGCAGGTGTTGATCCACTTTATTTAGGTGTAAATGAACTAAAAAATAGCTGTTATTTAGGTAAAGGTATTGTTTTTAATAAATATACTGGTAGTAGAGGAAAAAGTGGATGTAATGATGCTGCTCCTGAATTTATTGCTAAACTTAGAAAGATGCTTGATGATAATGATGTAAATTATCAAACAGCTGAATTAGGCAAAGTTGATCAAGGTGGTGGAGGAACTATCGCTTATATTTTAGCTAATCAAAATATGAATGTAATTGATGCTGGTGTTGGTGTTTTAAATATGCATGCTCCTTTAGAAATTACTTCAAAAGTTGATGTCTATGAAGCTTATAAGGCTTATAAAGTCTTCTTATTAAACGCTTAACTAAATTTAAATTAGCATTTGTTTAAAAATAGGTCTTCTTTGACCTATTTTTTTATGTATTTTATTTTTAAAACGAGTTTTAAATCAATATAATATTTTATATGAAAAGTTTGATTATTTTTAAAACAAATACTGGATTTAGTAAGCGTTATGCTGAAATGCTTTCTAGAAGAGTTGTACCTTCAGAAATAAAAGACATTAGAAAAGTACATCTAAAAGATTTAAGGGATTGTGATCATATCTTTTTTATTGGTCCATTAAGAAATAATGTTATTTTAGGACTAAATAAATTTTTAAAGTTTTATGAACACATAAAAGATAAAAACATTTATATTATTGCTAATGGAATAGAACCATATAGCGAAGAGAAAAAAGAAAATGTTATTTTTGCTAATGGATTAGATTTATACCATATTCGTCTATATTTTGTTAGTGGTGGAATAGATATTTCAAAAATGTCTCCTTTAAAAAGAAAAATGTTTCAAGTTGGCATAAAAATGGCTGCAAAAAAAGAAAATATCGGGGAAGATTTGATAAAACAAAGATTTGAAACACCTATTGATTTAATTAATTCTTCTAATTTAGATCGAGTTGTTGAAGTGTATCATAGGCTTAATGTAATTTCTCCTACTGATGGAAAGGAAGATAAATAGAATGGAAAAATTATTTTCTTGTAATAATATGCATTGTGCGGCTTGTAAAGGTAATATTGAAAGAGCTTTAAGTAAGTTACCTGGAGTAATTTCTTCAGAAGCTAATTCAATTACTTCAAGTGTTAAAGTTATCACTAATAAAGAAGTTAGTGATGAAGACATTATAAAATGCTGTAAAGAAGCTGGATATAATTTAGAAGTTATTGAAGATGATGAATCTTTGATAGTTAAAAAAGAAAGTTCGAAAGGCTTAATAATTAGGATAATTATTGGAATTATTTTATTAATTCCTCTTTTATATTTAGGGATGGGCGTTATGTATGAAAATGCTATTCCAGAATTTTTAAAATCTCCGGTTTATGTAAGTTCTTATGTTCAACTTGGTTTAACTTTAATAATTATCGGTTTATTTTTTAATTATTATATTAGCGGAGCTAAAGCCCTAATTAAACTTTCTCCTAATATGGATTCACTTGTCTTTTTAGGCAGTTTATTTTCTTTATTATATAGCATTTATTTAATCATTACTTTTACAATCGATCCTTCAATTCCTTATACTCATACACATATTTATTTAGATAGTAGTGCAATGATTTTAGTTATTGTAAGTATTGGAAAATTAATTGAGAATTTATCAAAAAGGAAAGCAAAAAATACAATTAGTGAACTTTTAAAACTTAGACCAAAAACAGCTCATTTAGTTAAAGGTGGAGCGATTATTGATGTTGACACTAAATTTTTAAAGAAAAACGATATTATATTAGTTAAACCTGGAGAAACTATTTCTTCTGATGGTATGGTTGTTAGTGGAATTAGTAGTGTTGATGAATCTTTAATTAGTGGTGAAAGTCTACCGGTAAATAAAGAAGAAGACTCTGAAGTTATCGGTGGATCGATTAATGGTGAAGGTACTTTAAAAGTTTTAATTACTAAAGAAAAGAAAGATAATGTCTTAAGTAAAATTATATCTTTAGTAATGGAAGCTAGTAATATGAATACAAAGCTTACAAGAAAAATCGACATTGTAAGTAGATATTTTGTTCCTATCGTTATTTTCTTATCAATTTTAACTTTTGTTCTTTGGATTAGTATTGATCCAACACATGATTTTAACAATGCTTTTAGTTTTGGTGTTGGTGTTATGGTAATTTCTTGCCCTTGTGCACTTGGACTAGCCACTCCTATATCACTACTTGTTGGATCATCGATTTTTGCAAAAAATGGAATACTTGTTAATAAAAGTGAAGCTATTGAAAAATTAAAAGATGTTGATACCATTGTTTTAGACAAAACTAATACAATTACTAAAGGCGAATTAGAAGTTGAAAAGGCGAGTATTTTCACAAAAAGCCTGCAAATCCTTGATGAAATTTATACTTTAGAAAAATATTCCAGTCACCCTTTAGCTAAGGGAATCGTAAATTATTTAAGTAAAAGTAAAATAAGTGAGAATTTTATTTCAAGTGGAGTTGAGCCAGGTAAAGGAATTTATGGCAGTTTCAAAGATGAGAAATTATATATTGGTAACATAAGTTATTTAAAGTCATTACAACAAAATATCGATAATAAAATCCTTGATGAAATTGAAAACGAAAATAAAAACGGTTTATTGCCATTAATAGCTTTTAATGAAAATGAAATTTATTCTGTATTTTATTTAAAAGATAAAATAAAGGATAATGCTAAAGAGTTTATTAGTGAAGCAAAAAAACATTTTAAAAGAATAATTTTATTAACTGGAGATAATAAAATTATCGCTAGTAAGATAGCTTTAGAAGCAGGTATTGAAGAAGTTATTAGTGAAGTTTTACCAATGGATAAAGATAAAGTAATTAGTAAACTTCAAGAAGAAGGTCATAAAGTAATTATGGTTGGCGATGGGGTAAATGATTCAATCGCATTAAACCGTGCTGATGTGGGAATAGGTATAGCTAAAGGTAGCGATATAGCTTTAAGTAGTAGTGATTTTATTTTAATGAGAAATAATTTATTTGATATTATTAATATATTGAATATTTCTAAAAAAATTAGAAACAATATTACTTTAAACCTTTTCTGGGCATTTATTTATAATATTATTTGTATTCCTATTGCTGCTGGATGTTTTGCTAGTTTAGGAGTTAAACTCGAGCCAATGTATTGCTCAATGCTTATGGCTTTAAGTAGTGTTACAGTTTGCTTAAATTCTTTAACTTTATTCTTAACTACAAGAAGAAAAAAATAGATTTTATAGGTAAAAATATTTACAATATTTAAATATGGTAAAAGAAGGAATTAAGATTTTAGTAACCAATAAAAAAGCTCACTTTAATTACTTTCTAAGTGATTTTTTAGAAACCGGAATTTCGTTAATGGGAACAGAGATTAAATCTATTCGTAATCATAATGTCAGTATCAATGATGCTTATGTTGTGATTAAGGATAATGAAGCTTATATCTTAAATATGAATATAGCCCCATATGAAAAGGGAACCATTTATAATCATGATCCACTTAGAAGTCGAAAATTATTACTCCATAAAAAAGAAATACTTAAATTATCTCAAAAAATACAAAAAGAAGGTTACACAATTATTCCAACAAAAGTTTATTTAAAAAAAGGACGCTGCAAAATTGAAATTGCTTTAGGAAAAGGGAAAAAATTTTACGATAAAAGAGAAGCTATAAAGCAAAGAGATGATGAGCGTAATATGGCAAAAGCTATAAAAAGAGGGTAATGGTGCGAAGTTTAACAATTTATCACAAAATATGTTTTTGTGCTTTATTTATCGCTTTAACTATTATTTTATCGCGCTTTTTTTCTTTACCTGGTTTATTTGGTTTACCATTTTTAAAAATCTCATTCGCTAATAGTGTCGTATTATTTTCTAGTTTTTATTTAGGGCCACTACGGGGATTAATTGTTGGAGGAGCAAGTGATTGTTTAGGAGCAATATTATTTCCTCAAGGTGGTGGTTTTAATCCTTTATACACTATACCAGCTTTACTTACTGGATTATTTCCTTTTTTATTTTATAAATTTTTAAATTTTTCAAAATTAGAGAAGAAGATTCCTTTTGTTTTAATTTTTATTCTATCTTTTTTCTCTTTATTTACCATGTTTTATTTTATTTTTAATGATTATTTAATAAGTGGTAGTAAATCTTATTATATAGATTTATGGCAAAAAATAGTTTTAGTTTTGTTAGCTTTTATATTGAGCATCCTTTATATTGTCACAATTATTTATATAAAATATAAGTTCAAAGATAAAAAAGTAAATAAGAACTATAATATTTATTCTCTAGCGACTTCAATGTTTTTAACTTATTTTTTGATTAAGATACCAATTGGTAGCTTAATTATGACTTTTTTATTGAATTATTCATTTTTATTTATATTCTTTTTAAGGCTATTAACTGGATTTTTTACATGTATTGTTCATAGTATTATCGTAATAGTTGCGCTTAATGTTAGTAGTCAATTTAATATGAGAAGTGCTATTAATGAAGATCATTATTTTTCAAGGACTACTTTATGGAAAAAGAAAAATTAAAGAAAATAATAAAAATTATTTTAATTGTTGTAGTAGTATTAGTTATTGTTACTGCAATTATTTTAATAATTATTGGTTTATTACCAAATGATAACGGTACGATAAGTGATATATGTACTGGCGATAGTTGTACAGTTGGTGGCTAATTTTTAAGTTTATCTAAATCCATTTTATATACTTTAATTGCATTTAAATACATTAACTTTTCATAGTCAATTTTATTTAAGCGTATTTTATTTTTAAAATAATCTAAATATATTTCTTCATTTAAAGTTTTATCACCATCTATTGGATTATCAGTTCCAAATAAAACACGGTCCATCAAATTCTCTTCTTTAAGGTTTTTAATAAAACTTATATTGACCCAAGCTGTATCAATATATAAATTAGAGTATTTTTTTAATAGTTCAATAGTCTCTAGATGATCTGATTCTAAAATAGCATGAGCGGCAATAAAATTAATATCTTTATAAAGTGAACAGACCTCACATAAATATTTAATTTGACTATATTTATCTAAAGCAGTATGAACTAAAATAGGATAATTAAATTTTCTTGCGATATTTAAATAAGGTGCAAGTCGAGGGTCTGAGATTCTTAATCTAGAAGTATAAGGATGAAATTTTAAGCCATAGAAAAAATCTCTATGTTTTTCTAAAAAAGTCTCTAATTCTTGACTATTTTTTTCAGTATGTGGTCGAATCCATATTAAAGGAAGTAGTGATTTATTTTCTTTTACAATACTTAAAAGTTTTTTTGAAGCACTAAGTTGAGGAATTAATTTATTAAATCTATTAGGTTCTTTAAATTCAGATCCATCAAAAGAAACAATAGAAAAATCGATATTATGATTTTTCATTGAAGTAAGTAGTGTGTTTAAAGATGTATTTAAAGTAGGCCAATAACCTAGATGAGTGTGAGCATCAATTATGTATTTACTTTTTTTCTTTATTTTCAAGTAAAATCACTTTTCCTTTTTCATTGTATGTTTTTAATATACGATTACTAAATGCTTTATTTGTATTTACAAATTGAGTGAGTGTTCCGTTTTCTTTAGTAAAAGTATTTAAATTAGTCGTCGCTTCAAATTTATTTTGTGAGCCTAAGGGTACAAAAGAAATATCGACATCTTTAGGTTTATTTAATATTAAATTACGAATAATTTTATCTTTATTTAAATCAACATATTGTCTATAAACATCAAGATTTTTATCCAGTTTAGTAGCCTTTTTAGTATTTGCTTCGCCTATAGATCTAAAACCTAAAATTAAAAATCTAACTAAAGCGACAACAGCTAAAATAGCAGTTAACCAAATCATCGCTGCTTTAAAAGCCACTTCAAGATTATCTTGACTAAATCCAATTAAAATCATTGTATTCCAAATTAATTGAAGATTATCTTTATAAATTGCAACATAGTAGAAAATTGCTAATGAGATATAAAAGATTACTCCATCAACTACAATAAGTAATATATCAATGATAGGAAAAATTCTTTTTCTAATGAGCATTAATAATAGAATAATTACTCCAAAAATTGCACAAAGAATAGGAATAACTAATAGTATTAAAGCGTATACATTAAAATTTGATTGGAAAACATGTTGCAGAGTTCCAATTGTGATAAATTTTAAATTATTTAGACCAAATAAACCGCTTGTATTTGGGGTTATAAGTTGTGAATAGTCATATTCAAAAGTAAAAACGATAGCAACTAAAGTAGCAATTGACCAAAATGCTGCTTGAATAAATTTAAAAATAATTTTTATTTTCTTCATAAGATAATTTTACTCAAATATTTTACTTTTTTCTATATTTATTATTTAATTTATATGTTAAAAAGAGGTATTTTATGAATATTTTAGAGAGATTTAAGAAATATATCGCAATTGATACAATGAGTGATGATAATTCAAATTCAATTCCTTCAACTAATACTCAATTAGAATTTGGTAAAATCTTAGTTAATGATTTAAAAGAAATCGGATTAGATAATGCATATCAAGATGAATATGGGTATATTTATGGAAAAATTGATGTTCAAAAAGAGAAAACAATTGGTTTAATTGCTCATATGGACACATCTAGTGCTTTTAAGGGTGGAGTTAAAAATACTTTATTAATAAAAAATTATGAAGGACAAGAAGTGACTTTAGAAAGTAACGATAAATTAAATATTGAGGGGTTTCCAGTTTTACATGATGTAATAGGTGATGATTTACTTTTTACCGATGGAAAGCATCTTTTAGGAGGTGACGATAAAGCCGGTATTGTCATTATTTTTGAAATTTTGCAATATTTTTTAAAACATAAAGAAGAACTAAATTACAATTTAGCTATTTGTTTTACTGTAGATGAAGAAATCGGGCGAGGACCTTTAAAATTTGAAACTAAAAAAATGGGAGCAGATGTTGCTTTTACTTTAGATGGAGAATCGATTTATGAAGCAAACATTGAAAACTTTAATGCTTCTAAAGCTGAAGTAATAATTGAAGGAATCAATGTACATCCAGGCAGTGCAAAAGATCTAATGGTTAACTCAATTTTATGTGCAATGGAATTTAATAATTTATTACCAAAAGATATGATACCTGAAAAAACTTCTGATCACGAAGGTTTTATTCATTTAGAAGAAATTAAAGGTGATGTAAATAAAACTACTTTATCTTATATAATAAGAGATCACGATGAAAAACTTCTAGAAATGAAAAAAGAAATGTTAATAAAAGCAAAAGACGAAATTTTAAAAAGACATCCAAAAGCAAAAATTTCTTTAAGTATCGTGGATGAATATAAAAATATGTTTAATTACTTTTTAAGTCATCGAGAAGCAATCGATTTAATTAATAAAGCTTATCTTATATCGAACAAAAAATTATCATATACACCAATTAGAGGAGGAACAGATGGAGCAACAATTACTTATATGGGACTACCATGTCCTAATTTAGGTGTTGGTGATTTTAATCCTCATGGTAAATATGAATTTGTCTCAATTACACAAATGGGAGAAATGGTTAATATTGTCAAAAACCTTTTAAAACTGAAATAAAATTTTTGATTTTATTCTTTTTCTGAATTGAAATATAAGTAATTAATTATAGATTTTCTAGTAATAATTCCAATGAAATTTTTTTGATCATCGAGTACTGGAACAAAGTTTTGGTTAATTGCTAAAGCGATAAGGCTACTCATTTCAGTATTTGAAGGAATAGGAAGATAATCCTTATGTCTAGAAACTTCCATTATTGAAATATCATCAAATTCACTAATATCTTCAAAAGGATGATTTTTTAAATAATAAAGTAAATCACCTTCACTTATTGATCCTATATATTTTCCATCTTTACTTAAGATTGGAATAACTTGATAACGATGATATTCGATTGTTTCTAAGGCTTGTCTTATGCTCATACTATCTAGACAATATTTGATTAATTTCTTTGGTGTCAAAAAATACAAAACATTCATATTTTTATTATAACATAGTAATAAATAGTGTAAAATGATTTAGGTTAAAAAGGTGATTGAAGTATGGATAGAATAAGTTGGGACGAATATTTTATGGGTATAGCCCTACTAAGTGCAAAAAGAAGTAAAGATCCTTCTACACAAGTTGGAGCTTGTATTGTAGATGACGAAAATAAAGTTGTCTCCATTGGTTATAATGGAATGCCTAGACATTGTGATGACAATAAATTAACTTGGGAAAAAGGTGAAGACTTAGATAATAAATATCTTTATGTTTGTCACGCTGAATTTAACGCTATTTTAAACACCCGTAGTGGTAGTAGTTTAAAAGGAACAAGAATTTATGTTACTTTATTTCCTTGTAATGAATGTGCAAAAGCTATTATTCAAGTCGGGATTAAAGAAGTCATCTATCTAAGCGATAAATATGAAAATCAACTTTCAACTCGTGCTAGTAAAAAATTATTAGATGTCGCTGGGATAAAATATCATCAATATAAAGGTAGATACACTAAAGTAGAATTAGATTAATGAACGAAGCATTACGACTTGAGCATATTTATTTTGGTTATGAAGAAGATTTAGACACTTTAATTGATGTTTCTTTTAGTGTCAAAAAAGGAGATTATGTTACTTTAATTGGGCATAACGGAAGTGGTAAATCGACACTTGCTAAAATAATTTCTTTTTTATTAAATCCAAATAGCGGAAAGATATTTATTAACGAAGAAGAAATTAATTCTAATGATGAAAATAAATTAAAGAATATTAGAAAAATTATTGGAATAGTATTTCAAAACCCTGACAATCAATTTATCGGGTCAACTGTTGAAGATGATATTGCTTTTGGTTTAGAGAATCGAAACACTGATGTAAAAAAAATGAAAGAACTAGTCTATGAATATGCTAAAAAAGTAAATATGGACAAATTTTTAAATAAAGAGCCTAGTGAACTTAGTGGTGGACAAAAGCAAAGAGTAGCTATTGCTGGAATTTTAGCACTTAATTTAAAAATTATTATTTTTGATGAAGCAACAAGTATGTTAGATCCTGAAGGTGTTGAAGATATAAAAAGATTAATTTTTGAGATGAGAGAAAAAGACCCTACCTTAACATTTATCTCAATAACTCACGATATAGAAGAAGCTTATTTAAGTGATTATTGTATCGTTTTAAATAAGGGAAAAATTTTAAAAGAAGGAAAACCTTTTGAAGTATTTCAAAATGAAGAACTAATATCTTCAACTGGATTAGATATTCCTTTTGTTTTAAAAGTAAAAAATGCTTTAAAAGATAATGGCATTGAAATTAGTGAAAATATTAAAACAATTGATGAACTTGGTGAATATATATGCAAATTGAAATAAATGATATTTATTTTACATATAATAAAAAAAGATATGATGAATTCGAAGCTTTAAAAGGTGTATCTTTAAATATTAATAAAGGAGAATTCGTCTCTTTAGTAGGAAAAACTGGTAGTGGAAAATCAACTTTGATTCAGATGCTAAATGGCTTACTTTTGCCAACTAAAGGCTATGTAAAGGTCGATGATTTTATTATTACTTCTGATAAAAAACTTAAAAAGAATTTATTAAGAAACGCTTCTAAAGAAATAAAAGATTTAAATAAAAAAAGTTATTTATTAAGAAAAAAAGTTGGCATTGTTTTTCAATTTCCTGAATACCAACTTTTTGAAGAAACTGTTTTAAAAGATGTAATGTTTGGTCCAATAAACTTTAAAGTTGAAGAAAATTTAGCTAAAGAGAAGGCAATTAATGCCTTACATAGTGTTGGGATTAATGATTCTTATTTTGCAAGAAGTCCCTTTGAACTTAGTGGTGGAGAAAAAAGGCGAGTTGCAATTGCTGGAATTTTAGCTAGTGACCCTGAAATTTTAGTTCTTGATGAACCAACAGCTGGTCTAGATCCAAATGGAAAAAAAGAGATTATGAATTTAGTTAAGAACATTCATAGCCAGGGTAAGACTATTATTTTAGTAACTCACGATATGGATGTAATTATGAATTATGTCGATAAGGTTTTTGTTATGAACGATGGTAAATTAATCGAAGAGACCAGCCCTATAGATTTATTTAATAAAGAAAATATAAATATGTGTTCTTTAGAAATTCCTACATTCTATAAATTTAAAAAAATATTAAAAAAACATGGGTTTTGCAAGGATTTAAAAGAAATTAATGACTTTTCTTCATTAATTAAATGTATTTCGGAGAGCTTAAATGAGTAATATTTTTGGAAAATTTACACATTACAATACAATAATTCATAAATGTGATCCACGCATCAAAATATTTGGTTTAATTTTGATCATGGTCATCTGTTTTTTACCATATGGCAATAACTATATGAACCAGCTTTTAATTTTGGCTGTTCTCGGTCTATTTATTTTTTTAACAATGATAATTGCTAAAATTAATTTTCTTGATTTATTTAAGTCATTAAAGATGATTTGGTTTATGGCAATATTTCTTTTAATCATTAATGTTTTTATTCCTTATGGTAACAATGAACATCCAATGATTATATTTAGTAATGGCTATACTTTATACTGGGAAGGTTTACTTAATACCTTTATGGTTTTATTTAGACTTATTTTAATGATTGCTTTAACAATGATACTAACTTCAACGACCTCTCCAATGGATATTACATATGGTTTTGAATGGTTTATGATGCCTTTAAAACTTATAAAATTTCCTACACAAGTAGTAGCGATGACGATGTCTTTAGCTTTAAGATTTATTCCTACTTTATTAGAAGAAGCTAACCGCATTATGAAAGCTCAAAAAAGTAGAGGTGTTGATTATCAACATGGTTTTCTAATGAAAAAACTTAAATCTATAACAACTTTAATTATTCCTTTACTGATAAGTTGTTTTTCTATAAGTGATGATTTAAGTTTAGCAATGGAAGCTAGAGGTTATGATCCTTATAGTAAAAGAAGTCGATATAGAATATTAAAATTTTCACATTATGATTTAATTGTCATTATTGTTTTATTATTAATTGTTTCATTTTTTATTTTTATAGCAGTTATTTCTAATCATTATGGCATCAATATTATTGAAACTCTATTTCCTTTGACTAAAGGAGTGACTTTTTAATGAATTTGAAGATGATTTTTTCTTATAAGGGTAGTAATTATTATGGCTATGCTAAGCAACCAAATAAAATTACAATTCAAGGAATTATTGAAGAAAATTTGAATAAAATTTTTCAAGAAAAAATTACTATATTTGCTAGTGGTAGAACAGATAAATGGGTACACGCTATTAATCAAGTAGCTAATTTTCATATTAATAAAGATATAGAAACTAATAGTCTTACTTATAAATTAAATAAGTTATTACCTAATGATATTTATATTAAAAATATAGAAGTAGTCGATGAAGAGTTTAATAGTAGACTTAGTGCTAAAAGTAAAACATATTTATATTTAATTAATTCTAAATATTCTCCTTTTTTTGAGGATTTAAGTTTAAATTACGAATTTAATAATCTTGAGTTAGTTGAAAAAGGAATGAAATTATTTTCAGGTAAACATAATTTTAAAAATTTTACTGGTAAAAAGCTTGATGCTCTAAATTTTATTAGAGAGATTTTCTTTTTTAATCTAGAAAAGAAAGATGATTTTTATCTATTTAAAATTAATGGTAATGGATTTATGACTTATATGGTTAGAAAGATAATTGCTACTTTAATTGAACTTGATAAAGGAAATATTTCTATAGAATTTATTAAAGATTCTTTAAATAAAGAAAATAGAGATATCGTAACTTATACCGCTTCACCTAAAGGATTGTATTTATATGATGTTTTATATTAAAAACCATTTAGATCTCAACTATTTTTAAGGAAATTATGTATGGAAAGAAAATTTGAAACAGGTGTTTTATTACATATTTCTTCTTTACCAGGAAGATATGGAATTGGTCAAATTGGACAAAATGCTTATAATTTTATTGATTTTTTAAGTGAAGCTGGTTTTACTTATTGGGAGATTCTTCCTTTAAATCAAACAAGTTTTAGTAATTCTCCTTATCAAACTTTATCTGCTTTTGGACTAAATCAATATTTTATTGATTATGATTTACTTGTTAAAGATGGTCTATTAAATAGTAGAGACTTTCAAGGAATTAAATTTTTTGATGATGCTAGAAAGGCTAATTTTCAAAAAATATTTGCTAATTCTGATAAACTACTATTTAGGGCTTATAAAAGATTTAATAAAAATAACATAGATTTTATTAAGTTTAAATCAAATAATTTTTATTTATCTTATGCAATGTATATGGCTCTAAAAAAGAAAAATGATAACAAAGCATGGTATGATTTTCGACTAGAAGAACGCTATTTTAACGAAGATTTACAAGAAGAAATATTGTCTAATAATAGTGAAATTGTTGATTATTACTTATTTTTACAATTTATCTTTAATAAGCAATGGAATGCTTTACATGAATATGCAAAAAGAAAAAATATAAAGATTATTGGCGAAATTCCCCATTTTTTAGACTTTGACAGTGCTTCAGTTTTTACAAATAGTGAAGAATTTATGCTAAATAAGTTTAATTTAATGGATGTTGTAGCTGGTTTTCCACCTGATGAATTTACAAAATTTGGTCAAAGATGGGGAGAGCCTTTATATGATTGGAATTATATGAAATCAACTCACTATAAATGGTGGAAAAAAAGAATTCATCAAGCTTTAGATTTATTTGATTATGTTAAAATAAATCATTTTTCAGGCTTTTATAAAGTTTATGGAATTCCTTTTAAAGAAAAATCAAATAAAGAAGGCAAATTTTATTTTGGACCAGGACTTGAACTTTTTAAAGAATTTAAAGATGCTCCAATATTAGCTAGTGATCTAGGAGTTTATGATAAAGATGTAGAAAAATTTGTAAAAAGTACAGGGTATACTACATTAAAAACAACTTTATTATC
>JADIMY010000087.1 GCA_017694345.1 Candidatus Onthovivens merdipullorum
AAGAAGCGTTAAAAGCTTATAAAAATAACGAAGTTCCTGTAGGAGCAATAATTGTTTCAAGTGAAGGGAAGATTTTAGCAAGAGCATATAACAAAAAAGAAAAAAATAAAGATATAAGTGCTCATGCTGAGATTTTAGCACTTAAAAAGGCGATGAAAAAAGTTGGTTCAACTAATCTATCAAATTCATCAATTTATGTAACACTTGAACCATGTTTAATGTGCAGTAGTGCGATAATTGATTCAAAAATTAAAAAAATAATTTATGGAGTAAAAAGAACTAACTCAGAATTAACTTTATCTTATTTAAGTGATTATTTATTTGAAAATGGATATGAAGCTAAATATGGTTATTATGAAAACAAAATAAATGAACTTTTGCAAACTTTTTTTAAAAAAATGCGTTAAATATTATATATTTTTACACCGTAAAAATATATAATATTTACATACTTTTTAGGAGCAAAAAATGTTAGAGATTAAAAACGTTAATAAAATTTATAAAGCAAATAATCAAGATTTTTTTGCCTTAAAAAATATCAATTTAAATTTTTCTTCAATTGGATTCATTTCGATTTTAGGACCTTCAGGTTGTGGCAAAACTACTTTGTTAAACTTAATTGGTGGTTTAGATAAACCAAGTAATGGAGAAATTTTAATTAATAGTGTTTCTTTATCTAAATTTAAAAGTAAAGAATATGACAACTACCGTAATAAGAAGATTGGTTTTATTTTTCAGTCTTATAATTTAATAAATCATTTAACAGTATTAGAAAATGTTGAATTAAGTTTAAATTTATCTGGAATAAAGAAAAAAGAAAGAAAAAATCTTGCTCTAGATGCTTTAAAAAAAGTCAATTTGATTGATGTTTATAAGAAAAAACCTAATGAACTATCTGGAGGACAATGTCAAAGAGTTGCTATTGCTAGAGCTATTGTTAATAATCCAGAAATTATTTTAGCTGATGAACCAACTGGGGCTTTAGATTCACAAAGTAGTGAACAAGTTTTAAAAATATTGAAAGAAATTTCTAAAACTAAACTAGTAATTTTAGTGACTCACAATGATGAATTAGCAAATAAATATAGTGATCGCATAATAAAAATTAAAGATGGGGAAGTAGTTTATGATGAAATTTATCATAAAGATAATTTGATTGAAGTTAATAAAATAGAAGAAACTAATAAAAAAGAAAAATCTAATATGAATTTTCTTTCTTCAATCAAATTATCATTTAAAGAAATAATAACTAAAAAAGGTAGAACAATTTTAACTAGTGTTGCGAGTAGTTTTGGAATTATTGGCGTAGCCTTAGTTTTAGCTTTATCAAATGGTTTTACTAATTATATAAATAGAGTTGAAGAACAAACTGCTTCGATGTTACCTATTCAAATTCCTAGTTACACCGTAACTTACACTTATGAATCAACTGATTTAGTTCCAGAAGAATATCCTAGTGAAGAAGTGATTTATCCAATTATTAGTGGGACAAGTGTTGCTCATTATACATATAATAATGTAACTGATAGATTTATAAGATATTTAGATTATTTAAAGAATGAAAAGAATTTAATTAATGATTATATTATTAATTATAGTTCTCAATATTCATTTAATTTGATGACAGAATTTCCTAATTTAGATGGAACATCTTATTTAGATATAGTAGAAAATGGTTCGGCTGGTTCTGGTCTATCCAATATTGTTTCTCAATATACTGGTACACCTTCCACTTTATTTCATGTTCTTTATGGGGAAGAACAATATATTGAAGAGACTTACGATTTAATTAGTGGAACCTATCCAAAAAATTATAATGAGCTTGTTTTAGTCGTTGATTCTTATAATAGATTAAGTCCAAGTGTTTTAAAAGCTTTAGGATTTTATAATGAAGAAACAACTAGTGAAGAAATGTATTATGATCCTGTTACTTTCGAGGAATTATTTTCTAAAAAATATAAAGTTTTTTCTAACGACGTAATGTATACTAAGATCGATTCAAATAAAGACTATTTTAATGGACAAACTACAATAAGTACTTTTAAAGAAAACGATTATTCTATTTTATTTAATGATAGCTCAAAAGGAACGGAATTAAAAATAGTTGGTGTTCTTAGACCAAGTAAAGATAGTACGTTTTCTTTAATGAGTAGTGGTTTATGTTATACAAAAGAACTTCAAGAAAAACTTGTAGATTTAAATAAAACCTCGCAAATCTCAGCCAATTATTTAAATAACGCAGTATTTAATAAGGTAAATCCTGATACTAATACTTACTATACTCCTATAGATTTAAGGAATGAATTTATTAGATATATTACTACTAATATTGATGAAGAAGATGGATCTTTTACTTATAACTTAAATGATTTAAATAATATTTTAAATAAATATATAACATTTTATTTATATAGATATTACGACGAAGATTCTTTTTATGTTACAACATTATCTGGCTATTTAGATTATGCATATGATTTAGGAATTGATTTACTTAGCGAAGAGATGAAAAAGCATCCTTCAATGTCAGATTTATTAAGTTTAATTATTGAGACATTTAATAATTTAAATAATCCTACTACTTACCAAGAAGGGATGAATAATTTAATCACAATTTTTGCTTATTTAAATAGCTATAGTGCAATCGATTCAGTAATAATTTTTCCTAGAACTTTAACTAGTAAAGAAAGTTTAATGAATTCACTAGATAATTGGAATAATATTGATAGTAGTAGTGAACTTCACGCTCATGATGAAAGTGAACAAATTTATTACACGGATATCGTTGGGGATTTAACTAATTCTTTAGGTCAATTAATAAATATTGTTTCAATTGTTTTAATTATTTTTGCTGCGATATCTTTAATTGTTTCATGTGTAATGACTGGTATTATAACTTATGTTTCTGTTTTAGAAAGAACTAAGGAAATTGGAATTTTAAGAGCGATTGGTGCTAGAAAACTAGATGTTGGACGATTGTTTGTATTTGAAAGCTCATTCATTGGACTTTTAGGTGGAATTATTGGATGTACTTTTACTTATATTCTTTCTATACCAATAAATTCGATTTTAGATTCGATGTTTAGCTCGTATAATATTGGTCAAATAGCTTTTTTAAATCCAATTCATGCTTTAATACTAATTATAATTTCAACTTGTTTAACTTTTATTAGTGGTCTTATTCCATCTTTTATTGCTAGCAAAAAAGACCCAGTAGTTTCTTTAAGAAGTGAATAAAATGAAAAAAGGTAAAATTTTAAAAAATAAAAAAGTTCAAATAGACCGTTTTTATCCTAGATTCGATAAAGGATTGATTAATTATCAAGTTAATTTAAGAGAGTCACAAGGATTATCGAATAAAGTTGAAGTTAAAGTAAACAGAACTTATTTAGATATCATAATTAAAAATGTTTTTACTTTTTTTAATATTTTATTGATTACAATTGGAGTAATTTTAATCGCTGCTGGGCAATGGTCTAGCTGTGTATTCTTAATTATTTTAGTTGCTAATTTACTAATTGGTTTAATTCAAGATATAAGAGCTAAAAGAATGATTGATAAATTATCTTTATCAACTTCTAGTAAAGTAAGAGTAATTAGAGAAAAGAAAATAAAATTTATTAATCCAAATCAATTAGTTTTAGATGATGTAATGCTATTAAGAAATGATGAAACTGTCCCTTGTGATTGCATAGTATTAAGTGGAAGGGCTTCATTAAATGAATCTTTATTAACAGGTGAAAGTGTACCTTGTAAAAAAATCGCTGGAAGTTTTGTTTATAGTGGAACTTATGTCGTCAGTGGAGAAATTTACGCTAAAGTAAATAAAGTTGGAAATGAAAATTATATTCAAACACTCCAAAGCAAAACAAAAGAATTTAAAAGAATTAAATCAGAAATATATTCTAAATTAAATTCCTTATTTAAAGTAATTTCCGTTATTGTTATCGTAATTGGACTCTTAATGCTTGTTGAATATGGATTAATTAAAGACGCTTTTTCTAGTTGGAATTTGTTTGTCATAAATGTTGGGATGATGGCTGGAAGCTTAGTCTCAATGATTCCTAGTGGAATGTATTTGTTATCTTCAACTAGTTTAGCGGTTGGTACGATTAATTTAAGTAAGAAAAATGTTTTAGTTAGAGATTTATATTCAACTGAAACTTTAGCTAGAGTCGACACTTTATGTATTGATAAAACTGGGACTATAACTGATGGAACAATGTCTATATATGGTTTAGATATTTTAAAAGGTGTTAAATTTAGTAAAGATCGAATAGGGGCAATGCTTTCTAGTTTACTTTACGCAACTAAAGATAATAACTACACAGCTATAGCCATAGAAAAAGAATTTGGACGAAAAGAAATTTTTAAAGCAACAAATTTTATTCCATTTGATAGTTCTATTAAATATTCGGCAGCTTCTTTTGATGATTTTGGCACAATTATTATGGGAGCTTATGGATTTTTCAATTTAATAGATAATTATGAATTAAAAAATAAAGTTAATGAATATAGTAAAGAAGGATTTAGAACTTTAGTTATCGGATATAGTGATGAAAAAATTAAAAATAACAAAATTCCTTTTAGAGTGAGACCTTTAGGAATTATTGTTCTTCAAGATCATATTAGAGATGGAGTTTATAGTACAATTAAATGGTTTAATGAAAATGAAGTAAATATAAAAGTGATAAGCGGTGATAACCCTTTAACTGTGAGTAAAATTGCAATGGCTGCTGGAATAAAATATGCTGATAAATATATTTCACTTGAAGGTATGAACTTAGAAGAAGTTAGTAAAATTGCTAATAAATATAATGTTTTTGGTCGTGTTTCTCCAGAACAAAAGGAAGTTATTGTTAAAACCTTAAGAGAAAAAGGAAGACATGTCGCAATGTTTGGAGATGGAGTAAATGATATTTTAGCAATGAAAAGAGCTGATGTCTCAATAAGCATTAAAAATGGAAGTAGAGCAAGTCGTGATATAGCTAATTTATTACTTTTAGATAATGATTTTAATGCTTTACCTGATATTGTCGCACAAGGAAGAAGAGTTATTAATAATTTACAAAGAACTTGTTCTTTATTTTTAACTAAAACAATATTTAGTATCACTTTAAATATATTCTTTATTTGTTTAGGAGCATATGTATTTACTTTAAATCAAGAACAAATGCTATGGCCGTTCTCAACGAATAATTTCTACGCTTGGGAGATGGTAACAATTGGTGTTGCTTCTTTCTTTTTAGCACTTGAACCTAATAACGAAAGACTTGAAGGTAATTTTTTAAGAAATATATTTAAAAAAGCAGTTCCTAACGGAATAATAATTTCTATAATTTTGATGGGAGTATTTTTATATATTTATCTTATAAATGGTACAGTTTTAGCGATTAATAGCGATATTATTACGATTTCGGTTTATTTTATTTCTATTAGTAGTTTCTTTGTATTATTTCAAACATGTTATAAATTTAATTTATATCGAGGAATAGTTTATTTAGGATCTTTTATTTTAGTGGTAGCAATGTTTTTATTATCAATATTTAGTAAATTTAATATTTTAATGATTAATAAAGAGTTTAGCGATATTGGCTATGTATTCTTATTACTTTATATGATTGCTGCATCTTTTATATTAATGGGTATTGTATTTTTAATTAGTAGATTCATAGTTTATTTAAATGATAAGAAGAAGAGGTTAGTTATTACTTATGAGCAAGAGTGAAGAAAAAATTGAAAATGTATTTTTTGAGTTAATTGATACTTATCCTATTGAAGAGATAAACATTTCTTTATTAACTTCGAAATTAAAAATGAGTCGTCAATCTTTTTATTATCATTATCAAAGTATCTATGATTTAATCTTTTCTATATTTTATTCTAAAAAAATTAAATGTAATAATTATAACGATTTTAAAGAAATTATTTGTGATTTGCAGGCTTTTTTAAATAATTACAAAGTTTTATGTAAAAAAATAATTAATAGTAATGCTAGTGATATTTTAGAAGAATTTATTTATTCTTATTTACTTAAAAGTTTAAAAGAATATTTTCGATTAAAAAATTTAAATAATGATTATTTAATTACTTTTTATGCTAGTGGAATTAAAGATATTGTTGTTAATGTTTTAAAACAAGAAGAAGATATCCAAAATTTAGTAAATATAATCACTAAAACTTTCTTAAATGGTTTACATTTTGATTATTTTATTAACGATTTAAAACAAAATAGTTAATTTTGTCTTTTATTGTAGTAAAATGTGTAAGAAATCCTTAGCATACTTCTTGTAGCAGGAGGAAATTATGACAAAAGATGATGTTATTAGCTTGATAGTTTATGTACTAATGATTGCCTTTGCTCTAATTATTGGGACAACTGTTTTAAAAGGAGCAATAGAAAGTGGCTATATTCCTAGTGGCGGACAAGCTTTTTTATTCATTCTTGTAGCATTAATTGTAGGGCTAATATTTAATGCTATAGTAAATGAATTAATGCATGTTTTAGGTGCTAAAATTGGCGGATATTCTATTTTATCAATGAATATTTTAACTTTTTGTTTATTTAAAACAAAAGTCGGCGAAAAAATTCAAACAAAATTTAAAATGTTTGTTGGAAATTTTGATGGTTTAACTGGTGAAACAATTATTTCTCCAAAAAGCAATAAAGCTAATCCACTTACATATGTATCTTTGCCCCTAGTATTCTTTTTAATTGAAGCAGTTGGACTTGTTTGTTTATTCTTATATATAAACGATGAAACGGCAACGAGTGTACTTCGCTTTATTAAATATGGATATTTAGTTATCTTTGGTGTTGATGCCATGCTTATGATTTATAATTATTTTCCAGCAAAACTAGATACAACAAACGATGGATATCGTTTTGTTTTACTTAAAAAGAAAGTTAATTTAGAAGCTTATAACGAATATTTACTTATTAATAGTGATAAATTTTTTGGTAAAAATCATGAAAACTATTTAGTTTTTGATAGCATTACTGATTTTACAGCTAAAGTTAATATAATTAGTGCTAGACATTATATTGATATCGATTTTAATAAAGGCATGGAAATTATTGATAATATTCTTTCAGATCCTAAAAAAATAAGCCGTTCAACTTATCGTGATTTAAAAGTGACTAAACTTTATTATTTATTTATGAATGATAAAACCGATGAAGCTAAAGAATTTTATAAAACTTTTAGTGATGAAGAAAAGATGTATATGATTAAATGTACAACTTTAGAAAGTACGAGAACTTATATTTTATACGCTTCTTTAATTGAAAAATCTAGTAGTGAAACCGATAGAGGTATCGCTAAATTTAATAAACAACTTAAACGACTTTTACCTCAAGATAAAAAAGTAGAAGAAGAGCTATTTAATAAAGTAAAAGAAAAAGCACACCTCTTATAAGTGATGTGCTTTATAGATTTTTATAAATATTAAGTTTACTTTGTTTCTTTTTGTTTCAAAGAATCTCTAATTTCTCTTAAAAGTAAAACTTCTTCACTTGGTTTTGGCTCTTCTTTTGGAGTTTCAACTTTTGTTTCTTCTTTCTTTTTCATTTTTTCAATTATGGCATTTCTTCTATTTTTTAAAGAAGTAAATATTTTCAAAATTATAAATAGAATTAAAGCGATGATTATAAAGTTAATAATCGCATTAATAAAAGCACCCCAGTTTATAACATTAACAATATCAGCGTCATAGGTAACTCCCCAATATGAAACTGTGTTTACTGTATCACTAGTAGCTAATGCTGCATCTTTATTTAAAACGGTAACTAATCCATCAAGCCCTTGAGGAACAGCAAAAGTAATTAATGGCATAAAAATATTATTTACCAAAGTATTAATTATGGCACTAAAAGCACTACCAATAATAACACCTATTGCCATATCAATTACATTACCACGAGAAATAAATGCTTTAAATTCTCCCCGTAAACTTTTTATTTTGTTATTTTTCATAACTACCTCCACTAAATGCTTATTTATTCTATAAAATAGATTCTTAAATGTAAAATTAAAATGTTATAATATAAAAAACATTTTTGAGAGGTTTATTATGAACAAAATAGTTGTTGTTACTGATTCAACTTGTGATTTATTAAAAGAACAAATTGAAGAAAATCATATTGTAGTTTTGCCCTTACATGTTAGTTTTAGTGGTGAAAATAAAGATTATCTTGATGGTGTTGATATAAATTCAACTGAACTTTATAAAAAAGTAGAAGAGACTAAGAGTTTACCTAAAACTGGTGCTTTAAATGTTGGTGAACTAATGACTGCATTTAAGAAAATTTTAGATGAAGGTGACTCTTTAATTTACACTGGTATTGGTAATAAATTATCTTCAACCTTTGCTAATGCAGTGCTTGCAAAAGAAGAACTTGGTTCTGATAAAATAGCCTTAGTAGACAGTAAAAATTTATCAACTGGTATCGGTTTACTTGTTTTAAAAATGTGTAAGCTAAGAGATGAAGGAAAAAGCTTAGAGGAAATCAAAGATACTGTACAAAAACTTGCTGATAATGTAAGTACTAAATTCTGCATCGATAGACTTGACTATTTATATAAAGGCGGTAGATGCAGTGGAATGACTAGATTAGTTGCTCATACATTCAGCCTTCACCCTATTGCTAAAATGATTGATGGGCAATTAAAAGTTTATAAATTGCCTAGAGGCAAATATATGAAATCTATTGATTTACAAGTCGATGAATTTATGAAAGACTTACCAAATATTGATATGGATCATGTTTTCATTACTCATAGTGGAAGAATAGAAGGTATTGAAAACTATGTTTATGAAAAATTAAAACCATATGTTCCAGAAGGTCATTTACATATAACAGAAGCTAGTTGTACTATCTCTAGCCATTGTGGTCCTAAAACTCTTGGAATTTTATATATAGTAAATAAATAAAAAATATCTCGATTTTGCAGGGTTTTTGTAAATTATATTAAGTAAAATTATAAAATTAAAAAGTACCAGTAGATTTCTGGTACTTTTTTAGTATATGTCTAATGAATAAAAATTAACTAGCTTGGTATTTAATTCCTTTAAAGGCAATAGAAGGCGTTTTAAATGAGTTAACTAGTAATTCACTGTCATTTCCTACAGCAAGAACATTATTAAACAATGTAAATAAATTGCCGGAAATTGTAAATAAACCTAAAGCGTGAGTAATTTTTCCATTTTCAATAGCATACCCTTCAGATTGTAATGAGAAGTCTCCACTATTAGCATCTAAACCAGCGTGAAGACCAGTAACTTCTGAAATATAAATGCCTTTATTAACTTTTTTAAGTAAACCATCAAAAGTTGTTCTGCCATTTTTAATGACTATATTATCGTAAGTAATATAAGATTTACTACCTTCTGAGGTTCGTCCATTTGCTGTTGAACTTACGCCATCTTTAAGAGCTGTTTCTAAGTTATAAAAATATGTTTTTAATACACCTTTATCAATAATAACTTTATTATATTTAGCGACTCCTTCATCGTCAAAATAACTATAGAACAATTTTTCTTTCAATGGTTCTTCGCTGATTGTTAATTTATCTGATATTACTTGGGTATTTAATTTATCTTTAAATAATGAAGTATTCTTTTGAACAGCTTCGCTTGAAGCATGAGATAATAAGTTATTAATTAAAGTTGCACAGACTTTTTTAGAAAAGACCATTTTGTAAGTACCATTTTTGATGTTAGTACCATGAAGTAAACTTAAAGCATTTGTAACTAATTTATTAGCAAAAGAATCTAAATCAAATTCTTTTAGATCAGTACCAACAAAAGGCAAGTAAGCAGTTTTAACTTCATCCCCATCTTTAGCAACGCAACTTGCTACAATATAGAAAGAATTATCGTGTTCTTTTAAATTCAATCCATGCGAATTAGCTAAAATGTAATTAACTTTGCTATCTTCAAAAGCAATATTAATATCACAAATTCTATTATCTAGCGATTTAATTTTTTCATCGATTTTGTGTAATAGAGCAATTTTGTCTTCTGGAGTTAGCTTATCTAATTCCTTATTATAGAAATTTCTTTTCTTATATTTTTCACTACCTTTAAAAATAATAGCCTTATCATCTAATTCATTATTAGAGGCTGATTCTTTAATTTGATTAATCAAGAATAAAAGTGTTGAAGAATCATCTTTTTCAGTTTGAGAAAACCCCATTTTTCCATTAAATATACCTCTACTAGTTAATTTAGAAGTAGAAGAAAAAGTATAATTTTCTATTTCTCCACGGAATAATGAAACACTAAAAGTTTCTCTTTGTTGAGACTTTATTTCAATTTCATCAATTCCATTTTCTTTAGCAAGACTAAAATATTTATTAATATTCATGGATATCTCCTCCTCTACCACCTACGCTAATTTCATCAACTCTAATTGTTGGCTGACCAACATCAACTGGAATGCTACCGCTAGCAGCTCCACACATTCCTTGACCTAAAGCTAAATCATTACCAACCATATCGATATGTTTTAAGATATCTTTAGCGTTTCCTACTAAAGTAGCACCTCTTACAGGAGTTGTAATTTTACCATCTTTAATAATATATGCTTCGCTACATCCAAAGTTAAAATCTCCGGTGGTAGGATCTACGCTTCCACCATTAAAACTTTTTGCATAAATTCCTAGTTTAGTATTTGCAATGATTTCTTCTGGTGTATATTTTCCTGGAGCAATGTAGGTATTAGACATACGACTTGTAGGTTCATATTTATATGATTCTCTACGGCAAGCACCATTCCCTTTCATATTCATTCTTCTACCAGTAAAATCATCAATTAAATAACCTTTTAAAATACCATTTTCAATTAAAAGATTCTTTTGAGTTGGATGACCTTCATCATCTATTAAGTTACTACCCCATTCGTTTGGAATAGTTCCATCATCATAAGCTGTAACACAGGTATTGGCGATTTGTTTATTGAGCATTCCACTGAACACTGACATGTTTTTGCCTACTGCACTTGCTTCAAGTTGATGTCCACAAGCTTCGTGAAAAATAACTCCTCCCCAACCGTTTCCTATTACGACAGGGAATTTACCACTTGGGCATTCTTTAGCTTCAAGCATCAAGATTAATTTAGATGAATGCTCTTTAATCAAATTATTTAAATCTAATGTTTTAGTAAAAAATTCCCAACCACTTTGTGATCCTGGACCATCAAATCTCATTTCCATTTTTCCATTTTGACTAGCTATAGATAATAATCCAAGTCTTCCATATTCTTTGGTATTATTAAATATTTTACTATTCGAGTTAAAGATATGAGATGTAGTTTTACTAATAGAAAAAGAAGCGGTTGATTTAACAATTCTATTATCATAACTAAGAATTTCTTTATTAACATTTTTTAATAAAGATACGATATCATCAGTACTAATTGTTAATAAAGAAGTACATTTATTATAAAAATTTTTAACTTTTTCTATAGTTAATTCTTTTATTTCAGGAATTTTTCTTTCTTCACTAAATGCTCCTCTTAAAGATAAAGCTAGTTTTTCTAATCCTTTTTTAGAAGAATCATTTGTGTATCCATAAACACTTTTTAATCCATTTAATAGTCTTAAACCTACTCCATAAGAGATACTTGAAGCTGCATTTTCTACTAAACCATTGACAACTCTAACATTTTTATCAATAGTCTCTTCTTCGTAGATTTCTGCAAAATCAGCGCCAGTTTCTAATGATAAATTTAAGATGTAAGTAGCTAATTTTTTATTAATCATTAACTATTTCCTCCAATCGTTAAATATTATAATATCTTTTATTATTTTTAACAAAAGTAATAATAAGCAAATTATTGCGATATATAAAATTACTTTTTCTTTTTTTGATAAAACTATTTTAATAAAAAAACTTAAGAAATAGAGAGTTTTTATAAATTTTATTATTTATTTACTTATGATAAAATAAAGATTATGAAAGTGTTTCTTTATTTTCAAGGTCAATCTTTAATTAGAAAAAGTGGTATTGGTAGAGCCTTATTACTACAATCTAAAGCTCTAAAATCGGCTGGAATTGAAATTACTTTAGATATACGAGATCAATTCGATATCGGTCATGTTAATACTCTATGGCCTAAATCTCATAAAATAGAAAGATTTATTAAAAAACAAAACATTCCTTTAGTAGTACATGGTCACTCTATATTTTCTGACATGAAAAATAGTTTTAGATGTTGGAGAATCTTATCTATTTTTTATAAAGCTTCAATAAAAAAATGCTTTAAATATGCCGATGTAATTATTACTCCAACAGAATATAGCAAAAAAGTAATTGAGTCTTATAAATGTGTTAAATGTAAAGTATATGATGTTAGTAATGGTATAGATTTAAAAGAATATCGTAGAGATCAAGAAAAAATCGATTTATTTAAAACTTGTTTTAATATAGCTGAAGGGCAAAAAGTTGTTATAGGTATTGGTTTACCAATTGAAAGAAAAGGAATTTTAGAATTTTTTAGAATCGCTCAAGAATTTAAAGACGTTACATTTATTTGGTTTGGCGATATGGCAAAAATAACATTACCTCATAAAATTAATCATGCGATTAAAAAAAGACCTCGTAATGTGATTATGCCTGGTTATATTGATAATGATATTTTAAAAGGTGCTTTACAATACGCCTCTTGCTTTTTATTTCCTACCAAAGAAGAAACCGAAGGGATTGTTGTTTTAGAAGCTTTAGCAAGTTATACACCTATGCTTATAAGTAATATTCCTACTTATAAAGAATGGTTAACTGATGGTAAAGATTGTTATAAAGCTAATTCAATTATGGAATTTATTACTAAATTAAAGTTTATATTAACCCACGATAATTCAGAGATAGTTAAAAACGGGTATGAGGTAGTTAAAGAAAGAAGTATTGATAAAATAGGTCAAAAATTGAAAAAAATTTACGAAGAAGTTTATAACGAAAAAAAGAAAAATAATTGATTTCTGCAGGCTTTTTATAAATTATATTAAATTTAAAATTTTTATAGAAAAATATTGCTTGATATTTTATTTAAAATAAATAAAATAAATGCACAATGCTTTCTTTGAATTAGCATATTGATTCAAGGCGGAAGGAGTAAGAAAATGAAAGAAGGAATTCATCCAAAATACCACACTTGCAAAGTAACTTGCATTACTTGTGGCAACACATTTGAAACAGAATCAACATTAAATGAAATTCGTGTTGATACTTGCAGTAATTGTCATCCATTCTATACTGGCAAACAAAGATTTGCTCAAAATGATGGCCAAGTTGCTCGTTTCAATAAAAAATGGTCAAGAAAAGTCGAAGAAAAGAAGTAAAATAATTAAGCCATCCAAACGGATGGCTTAATTTATATCTAGAGGTATCTATTTATGAAAAAGAGATTTTACATTACAACTCCAATTTATTATCCAAGTGGAAATGCTCATATAGGTCATGCATATTGCACAACAATGTGTGATATTTTTGCTCGCTATAAAAGGGATAGACATTTTGAAGTTTTCTTTTCAACTGGTACTGATGAACACGGAATGAAAATTGAAAAAAATGCTAAACTTGCAAATAAAGACCCTAAAACATATGTTGATGAAATCGTTGCTAAATTTAAACATTTATGGGAAGTAATGGAAATCACAAATGATGATTTTATTAGAACTACTGAAGATAGACATATTAATGTTGTTCAAAGTGTATTTAGCGATTTTATTAAAAATGATGATGTTTACTTAGGAAAATATGAAGGATGGTATTGTACACCATGTGAATCTTTCTGGACTGATACACAAGTTGGAGAAAATCATATATGTCCTGATTGTGGACGAGAAGTTTTTAAAGAAACTGAAGAATCATATTTTTTTAAAACACATAAATATTTACCTGAATTAAAAGAATTTTTTGATAAAGACAAATCTATATATCCTATTAGTAGAAAACATGAAATGGAAAATAATTTTATCAAACCTGGACTTGAAGATCTTTGCGTAAGTAGAACAAGTTTTAGTTGGGGTATTCCAATTTTAGAGAACAAAAAGCATGTTGCTTATGTCTGGCTTGATGCTTTATTTAATTATTTGAGTGTTTTAGGATATAGGTCTAAAGATGAAACCTTATATAAAAAGTTTTGGGAAAGTGAAGATTGCGAAACTATTCATGTTATCGGAGCTGATATTACTAGATTTCATACAATTTATTGGCCTGAATTTTTAAGTGCTTTGCATCTTAGACTTCCTGATCGTGTTTTTGTTCATGGCTTATTAATGATGAAAGACGGAAAGATGTCTAAGTCTAAAGGAAATGTTGTTTCACCATTTCCACTTGTTGAAAGATATGGAGTTGACGCAATTAGATATTATTTTGCTAGAGAGATAATCTTTGGTCAAGATGGTCAATTTACTCCAGAACAATTTGTTGATCGCATCAACATGGACTTAGCTAATAACTATGGAAATTTAGTTAGTAGAACTATTTCTATGATTATCAAATATTTTGATGGAATCATTCCTGAATTTATCGATGCAACTACTTTTGATAAAGAATTAGATGATTTAGTAAGTGAAACTATTTGTAATTATGAAAATAAAATGGATGACCTTCATATTACTGAAGCTATTATGGATGTTATGAACTTATTAAATAGAGCTAATAAATATATTGAAGAAACCGCCCCTTGGACTTTAGCAAAGGATGAATCTAAAATTAATGAACTTAAAGCAGTTATGTCTCATTTAGCTTATATTATTTATAACGCTTCAATTTTGTTAAAACCAGTTTTAGTGAATAAAGCAAAAGAATCAATATTAGCTTTAGGTGTAAAAGAAAACGAAATTGATTACGATAATTTAAAGAAACCTCATTTATTGGATAACAACAAAGTAACTAAAATTAATCAACTTTTCCCTAGATTAAATGCTGATGATGTTGAGTTTGTTAAAAGTTTAATGGTCCAAAAATAATGCAAATATTTTTAAAAAGCTTGTAAAACTCAATTATTTTCTTTGTTTGCAATATTTTTTCTTTCTTTATTTTTCTTAATTATTAATTTAACAATATATATAATAAACCAAACTAATAAAACAATAATAACAGTAAAAGCATACCCTGCAAAGTCAATTCCGACATCGGTCCAGCTTGGACCTCTACCAGGAGTAAAGTATTGAATTAATTCACTAAGAAAAGCTAATAAAAAACCTGGAATTAATGATAAAACCAAAGATAACATTTTTATCCAATCTTTTTTAAACTCAATTAATAAGAAGATTACTAAAGCTAAAGCCGTTACAGCAAATAAGCCAAAATGACCTATAGATTTACGAACTATTAAAGCAAGTTCAGCAAATGTGAATCTGGTATTTCTTTTTACATTGATATGTAAATAAGATACATAAGTATTTATTGAATCGTTATTACCATAACTTATTTTAATCCAATCTTCACCAATGCCTTTAGTCACGATATTTCCATAGTTATCAACATTAATAATCTCTTTATTTTCACTTCTATTTAAAGGATTGTGATGAGTGAAAATAATAGAGTTTGAACTAGATTTATATAATGGTTTAATCGATAGTTTGTAACTAATTCCATAATCTAAAGAAACATTAAAGTATTCAATATTTCTTTCTTCATCGAATATTTTTTCATAACTTAAAGGATTTAATAATTCAAAATCTACTTCAAAGGGAGAACTAGTATTTAAAATATTAATTTCTTTAGTTATTTTAATATTAGGATTAGCAATACTTAGCATTGTAACTTTAACTTTTCCATATTTTAAAGCATAGCTTTGCCCGCTATTGTAATCTATCTCTAAAATTGATGGATCACTTGAAATAAAACCAACTTCTTTATTTGTAGCATCGCTATTTAATATTGGTTTTATAGTAAAAGAAGTACCAATTGCAACCTTATCAAAATTTATTGGGTTATTATACTCATTAGGAGCATTTTCTAAAACGAAATCAAATTTAAATTCATCAATATCGATTTCAATATAATTAACATATATCTCTAAAGTTATACTTAACGATGGATTATTTTTGTAATAAAGCTTAATTTGAGCGTTTATATCACCATTTTTGACTCCTGTTATTGAATAGTTTTCTAAGTTATAAATTAGAGTATTATTTGGATCATTAATTTCCATAATAAGTTCATCTTCATATTTTTTAGAATAATCAGCATTACCTAAAGGAAAAGAAGAATAAAGTGAATAGTTAAAGACTATTGTTTCGTTTTTATTAATGGTAAAATTCGTTGGTATATCTTCGTTAATATAAGATTTATCATTAATTAATAATTCTTTTTTATTTAATATATTGCTTATTTCTATATCATATTTTTTTTCAATATTTTCTAAATTGTTTTCATTTAAGAAAGAGGATGTAATTTTAATTTGTGCTTTTCCTTCTTTTAAAGTTTTTAGTCCGTTTATTTCACCATGTACATCATAGATAAATTCTATTATTTTATCATTTTGTATTAATTCAATATTAATACCTGAATTAGCTAAAGATGAGTTATATGGAGAAGTAGATATGGTATAGCTAAAAATATCGTTATATTCGTAATCATTAATTAAGGTATTTATTTTATTTTCGTTAAAGCTAGTTAATTTAAGATCATTTATTACAGAATGAGTTTCAATTATAGCGTATTTAAATGTAAATAAAATGTAATTTTCGCTATCTAAAGTATCTGGATAATATTTAATTTCATAGATTGTATCAATATTATTTTCAATTACATTTTTATTTACTGGGACAATATTTATTTTATTATAGGAATGCGTTATTTTAAATAAAACATTGCAATTTTCATCGTAATCTAATTTGTAATTATTTAAATTATATTTATAAGTAGCACTAGTTATTGAATTTAAATAAGGGATATTAAAAGATATATTATCAAAATATTTTGTATTTGAAATTGCTGCTAAAGAAGATTCTCCATATGTTGTATAATTTATGTTTCCAGTTTTATTAGTAACTAATGTATCTTTATTTATATCATTAAGTGTAAGATTTTCTTTCATTAAGAGATTTATATTAATAGTGTAATTAAATTTCTTATTATCTTGATTATATATAAAAGATAGATTTCCATTAATTTCTTCATCGATAGTTTTTAAATAATTAAAACTTATTTTTATAACCGATTTAGATGTATTAACACTAACTGATTTAATACTTAAATAATCTAGTAAGTTATCACTTAAAGAAGCACTTAAATTAGATAAATTTATAGTGGCATTTATTGGTTTATAAATAATTTCTAAATCTTTGTTTTGCTTATAATATAAGTCTAAATCATTAAACGAAAAATCTATTACTTTAATAACTGTTTCTTCAATTTTATTTACTCTTACTAAATAACTAGCCTCTACATTATTAATATTATTAATAGGCATCGCCTTAATAGTAGTTTCTCCAGGACTAATAGCTGTTACTGTTCCTAAATCATCAATAGTAGCAACATTAGGATTAGTTGAAATATATGTTAAATCTTTAAAGGTAACATTTGCTGGTTTAATCTCTATTTCGTTAGTATAAACTTCATCTACATTTAAAGTAACTTCTTTTTCCTTAAACTCTAAACTCTCAAT
This sequence comes from Candidatus Onthovivens merdipullorum, assembly GCA_017694345.1. GTDB lineage: Bacteria > Bacillota_I > Bacilli_A > RFN20 > CAG-826 > Onthovivens > Onthovivens merdipullorum. Next base: position 17,624 of record JADIMY010000087.1, read on the forward strand.
TTCTACATTTTTAATTGAGATTTGCAGGGTTTTTGATAGATTTTCGTCTTTTTCGCTAATAAATTTAATTGTAGTATTGCCAGCTTTTTCAAAATAAATTGTATTACCAACAATAGAAACATAATTTTCATCATACTCAGTTTTTATTTCTTTATATGAGGTATTTTCAGGAGTATAAGTAAAAGTAAAGTTAAGTGATTCTCCTACATAATAAACATTATTTTCACTTGGATTTAATAGATTAACTTCAAAATCTTTTATAGAAACTATAGTTTCTTTATCATGATTTTCGTTTATTCCTTCTTGGATAACGCTTCCTATTGAATTACTTTGAGCTGCACTTGTTTTTCCATCAATTCCACTTTCGACTAAAATAATAACTGAAGCAATAAAAAAACATACTAAAGAACCCCGTTTAATAATGTTATAAAAAAGGCTTTTTTTGCTCATAAAAATATTATAGTCTAATACTAATTTTTTGTTTATAAAAAAGTTAACTTTATTAATAATTTTTCTTTATATTTTTGCTTTCTTTATATACAATTAATTGACTAAAAAGGGATTAGGAAATGAAAAACATTTTAGCAATTATTGATCACAAAGTAAAAGAAGCTCATTCTCAAATATTAACTCCAATTGGAGAAGAAGTTTTTAAGAACAAATACTATGTTGAAACTTTGGAATTATCTAATGAAGACATAAAGGATGAATTTTTATTTACACAGATTAATAAAAGTTTATTAAATAAAAAT
>JADIMY010000088.1 GCA_017694345.1 Candidatus Onthovivens merdipullorum
ATTTTTATTAATACATTATTTATACTTTTTTATAGTCAAAAGAAAATATAGTGAAAAAGAACTATCAACTATTGATCAAGTCAGTTTTAAAAAAGACGTCCGCATTAATTCTTATATAATTGCAGTCACACTTCTTTCTTTATTAATGTATTTATTCACATATGTAATTGGCGATACAACTATCTTAAATACAAACTATGTTATTAATACCTATTTTATAATATCGATTGTTTTTATATTCTTTTACAACGGGAAGCTTGGTAAAAATAACATATATATTAAGAGTGCATATTATTTGTTTTATCCGCTCCATCTAGGTATCATTTTTTTAATAACTTATTTAATAAGTTTATTTTAATAGGAGGATACAAAATATGTTATTACACTTAGAAAAAGGTCAAAATTTTAAAGACTTAATCAAAAACGGAGTAGTGCTTGTCGACTTTTTTGCAACTTGGTGTGGACCATGTAAAATGCTTTCCCCAGAGCTTGAAAAACTTGCTGAAAAACGAACAGATATTAATGTTTTAAAAGTTGATATTGATGAATTTGAGGAAATTGCTGCCGAATATAATATTCGTGTAGTACCAACATTAATCTTATTTAAAGATGGTGCTAATTTATCAGTTTCTACTGGATTTAAACCACTTCCAAGTCTCGAAAAATTTGTTGACACAGCATTTTAATTAAGTAAACCATCAGACATTTAAGGGGCTGTTGAAAAACCTCGAATTAAAAGAGGCTGATTCAACAGCTTTTTTTATTGACATTTTTAGGTTTTTAAACATACTTATGTATGTTTAATCTTTATATTGTTTATGTCTTTGCTTACTCCCTTTTTTTGCAAGTTTTTTAGCTGAAGGCTTTTTAAATTTTTCTGGCTCTAAATCGGAAGGAGCTGACCGAAAGTTACATTTTTTATTGGTTTCAAAAAAGCGAAAAAGTTTTCTTATAGCGTAGCCTAATAGATGAAGCATAATCTCAGAAGTAACTTCTTCCATACCTCTTCTTCTAAAACGGGTAAATAAATAACTCTGCTTTAAGTCTCCATAAACACCTTCAGCTTGTATGCTTCTATTGACTCTAATTTCGATACCTTCTTTTGAGAGCAAATTATTTTCAGCTTCTTGCTTTAGTTGGACAAAATCTTCAACCACTTCAAAAATCTTAAAATTTTCATCTAGATTTCGCATAAATCTTTTACAGTAGGGCATAAAGTTGCAAGATAGACATCCCTCAAATTTAATGAAAACAGAATTAGCTTTTTTTGGATGCCTATTATCTAATTTGACTATTTCTCCTATCACATTATTCAAGCAAACATATTTACCGTTCTCATCCAATCTAAAACAATCTGGATATCGGCCAGAAACATTTCCTTCCCGTGTTTGGTACTTTACAAAAGATTTAATATCATGCTCTTTCAAAAATTTGTAATTTTCTAAAGATCCATAACCAGCATCGGCAGCAACATTCGCAGGATAATAGCCAAAAATATTATAAAATTTATCTAAAACGTCTATAAAATCATGCAAGTCTGCCCTTGATTGTGTGCATAAATATGAAACGGGTATACCTTCACAAATGCCAACTTGAATGTTGTAAGCCGCATGCATATTTGATCCCAAGCCAGAATAATAATCGGCTTTCAAACACATAGCAGTAGCATCTGTATCTGTTTTATAATATGAATTTCTATTTGGACCACAAAGTTGCTCTTTTTCTTCGTATTCGATTATTTTTAGTAGCATATTATTAAGAGCTTTCATCAAATTCTTTGAATTTTTGGGCGAAAGATTTTTTTCTTTTATATGAGAAATCGCATACCCTATTGTTTTTGAAGAAATATATTTTTCATCAACAGAATTTTCTAATAGGTTATATTTGTTAATCAGCGCGCAGCATGATTTGGATAGTCTTTCATGAAAAGTAAGTGGTTTCCAAACATATTTATATTTGTTTGCGTTCGCTTCGAATTTAGTGCCATCAATATATATTGTTTTTGTGGATATATTCATCTTGTTACAAATACATTTAATAATTTTAGAAAATAGATCTTCTCGTTCTGGATAGATAATTTTATCTATGAATTTGCAAATTGTTGAGAAAGTAGGTGTTTCGTTTCTCATTAAATATTTGTATCGTAAATCGAATTTACACAAGTCTTCAATTTGCCTTAAAGTTGCTTTAGAAAAAGCAAAAGCATATAAAGTTGTAGCAAACAATCTATAGTAATTTACGTTTGGTCTACCGCCTTTTTTTGTATCATTTTTAATGTATTTTGAAACATTTTCCCGAACTTTTGAATCATCTAAAAGTGTGAGAAATTTGTCAATTTTTTGGCTTTCCTTAACATCTAGTCGTGTAGTAATGTCCAAAAATAGCTGAGTTGTGGTAAAATAACCCATATATAATAATCTCCTAAGCAAAGATTATTATATTAACGCCAATAAAATATCGCAAATTGGCGTTTTTTATAAAAAATGAAAAAGGCTGTTAATAACTTTGCAAATCTTAGTTATTCAACAGCCCCTTTTTTTGTTTATGTAATCTATGAATGTATTAAAGTATAAATAAAGAAGACTTATTTAATAAGAATCTTATTTATTTTTTTATTATTAATCAAAAAGTCAAAATATAGAATAATTAACAAAAAGTATCTT
>JADIMY010000089.1 GCA_017694345.1 Candidatus Onthovivens merdipullorum
TTATCGTGCTTTAGAGTTATATAACGATGTACCTAATGTTAAAGATATAAACTATTTCATTGAATTAGATTTTAATAAATTAGAACTTACTTCTTACTATAAATTATTTCCTAATTTTTATCATACAATTCCCTTTAATGAATTAGATATAGACTTAAATAAAAAAGAAGATTACGAAATCATAAAATGCTTAATTATTAAAAAAACCTTTCAAAACCTCATTATTTTAGAAGAAAATAACTTAGTAAATGATAAATTTTATGCACCAATTATTTCAAAAATCTTCTATAAAAAAGATATCGATAATTCTTTACTTGATATATTAAAAGAGATTAGTAATAGATATTTAGCGGAGTTAGTTTTATATGCAGACGATAATCTTAAATAAAGATAGTTTTTTAAAAATTATTTCTTTAATTAGTAAAGACACTAAAGTTGATGAAGATATTTTTTATGAACTTTATAAAGCAGTAATTGAATCGATTAGCGAAGTGATGAGTAAAACTGAAGGCTTTAAATTTACGCCAGTTAATCATCTTTCAGTTATTTTATATTGTTTAAATGAATATAATTTTGCACTTAATAATAAACTAGTTAATATAGAGAAACTTAAAGATGGAAACGAATTTTCAAATTTAGCTTCAATTTGTGCTGATAAATATTTAACTAACGAGCAACTATCTTATAAATCCAGTAGTTATTTAAATAGATTCAATCCACCAATTTCTACTTTATCACTTTATTTAAATTTTACTTTAAGGACATTAAACGAAATTCATGCTACTGACCAATATAATAATTTAATTAGTGATATGCTTAAAAAAGCTTTTAGTATGGGTAAATGCATACTAGAACTTGTTATAGATGGTTTTGAAACTGAAGCTTTTTCAACTTGGAGAACACTCCATGAAAACGAATGTATCTTAACTTGCTTAATTAAAAATGGTGAAAAAATGTTTAAAGCCTATTTTCGCCATATAACTTATGCTTTAGCTTACCGAGGTCAAATTCCAAGTAAAGAAGAAACCGACAAAATATTTTTAGAAATAAAAGAAAATATGAAAAAGCACGATTTAAAAAGTAAAGATATGAAAAAATATATCGAATATGGCTATCTTTTTAGTAATGAAAACTTAAAACTTAATGAAGACTTTAAACTTAATTTTAGAGATGGAGTTGAAAAAGTAGCTGGTTTATCTAAATACTCAAAAGTTTATGAAATGAGTAGCGAAATATCACATTCTTCGCCATTACTTTTATATTCAAATAGAGAATATTATTTTTTAATTACTCTTATTAATTTATATGAAACCTTTTTTAGACTTGAAAATATTTTTGATCAATTTTATCGTCACTTCACTAAAAAAGAAGTTTGGGGGCAATACTATTTATTAAAAGAAACTTACTTAAAACAATTAAGAATTATTTATTCAAATTTAGTAAAAAGATTAACGAAAAAATCTAATTAATTATTTCTAGTTTTCCCATCACGATAACAACTTCCACCAATAAATTCTCTAAGTAAAGAATTGCATGGCACCCATTTATCTTCGACATCTTTAAAATATTTTAAAAGTCTAAGAAGTCTTTCAGCATCTGGGAAATATTGATTGTCTTGTTCAATGTTAGTTAATAGTGGTAAAGCATATTTCTTTAAGACACAAAGCTCATAATTTAAGAAACTATCAAAGACATAGTCGGCATCTTCTTGAGTGTCATAAATCCACTTAAATTCACCTTTTCTAACATTAGGCCACATTGAAAAGGTTTCAATAGCACTAGCATTACGATATTTATAATCACGAACGATTCTTCTAAGTAATCTTATATCGGTAATTGAAATAGGATTTTCACGGTCAATATTAATTTGGGCTTGAGGTGAGATATAAATTTTGAATTTATAGTATTTAGGAATTAAATTAGTCATTTTTTCATTTAAGGCATGAATTCCTTCAATAACTAAAGGATCGTGTTCTCCAATTTTTAAAGTTCTCCCTTTTTTAATGGTATTAGTTTTAAAATCAAAAATTCTTAAAGTGACAACTTTTCCATTCAATAAATCGATGACATCTTTATTAAATTGTTCGACATCGAGTGCTTCAATAGCTTCATAATCTGGTGTTCCATCTTCACCTAGAGGGACATCTTCTCGATTTTTATAGTAGTCATCGATAGAAATTCGAACAGGCTTAATTCCTCTTGATTCAAGTTCCATAACAAGACGGTCACTAAAAGTAGTTTTTCCACTACTACTAGGACCAGCAATACAAATTAGTCTGATTGAATTAATGCGGTCTTCAATTCTTTGTCCAAGTTCACAAAGCATCCTATTATGTCTATTTTCACATAGATTTATTGTTTCAACTGCCTCTTTATTTTTAATACTATAATTAATTTTATTAACATCATCTAAACTGACAACATTATTCCAATTTTGTGTATCGATTAAAGAACTAGAGAAAGTTTGTTCATCTTTATATTTAGGAATTTGTCCATTTAGTTCACTTCGAGGATAAGAGATGAGCAGACCTGGGTTATATATTCTTAAATCAAAGTCATTTAAATAACCAGTTGAAGGAACCATTCTTCCATACATATAGTTATAATAGTTATCACAACGATAGAAGTGGACAATTTTTTCCGGACGGTATTTTAAAATTTTAGCTCTATCATCCATTCCATATTGTTTATAGATATCATATGCTTTTTCTTTATCAATAATTAATCTTTCAAAAGGTAAATCTTTATTTACAAGCTCATGCATTTTATCTTCAATAGAGTTTACCATATTGATGTTAATTGTTTTATTTTTGTTCAAAATTTGAACAAAAATAGATCGATTAATTGAATAGGTCATTTTAAATTTTAAAGTAGGATAAAGTAAATATGCAGCCATTGAAAATAAATAACGAATACTAGTTTCATAAACTTGCATTGCACCATGATCTGTTAATTTTAAAAAGTCAATTTTTGCATCATGATCAATTTCGTAGTTTAAATCTCTAGTTAAATTGTTAACTCGAGCACAGATTATCGATTTATCATTATGTGTAAGGTCAATTAATTTAATTTTTTTGTCTAAAAAAACTTCTTTATTATCAATAATTAATTTAAAAGGCATATATTTCCTCCAAGAAACTACTAAAAGATTAACATAAACAAACTAAAAAATAAACTTAATTACAGATAAATTTATTATCTATTTTTAAAAAATTAAACTATACTTATTTTATGAACATGATTTTAATTAGTTGGGAAGGATTTTGGAAAAGTTTAGGAGATTTTTTCGTTCGTCTTGGGAATTCTTTATATACTTTTTGGATTAATCCGGGTGATGAAAAAGTGCCTTATATTGCGACATTTATCTTTGGTTTAATCTTTTTAGTTCTTGGTTATTTTTTAATTAAACTAATAAATAAAATCATTAGAAAAATTTTAAAACTTGGTAAAAAGAAATTTGTTAACGAGAAAAGTATTAAAAACTTAATTGCTAGTACTATTAGTGCATTACTATATTTTTTATTGGTTATTGGTTTTTTAGCAATCTTAGGAGCGAATTTAACAGGTATTGCAACAATTATTTCTAGTGGTATTTTAGCAGTTGGTTTATCTTTACAAGATGTGATTTCTAATTTTGCTAGCGGAATTATTATTTTAAGTAGTAAGCCATTTGTGGTTGGAGATTATGTTAGTTTAAATAATGGAGAAGCAGAAGGTACTGTTAAAGAAGTTAGATTTACTAGTACATATTTGGAAAACGCTGATAATAATATGATTTCGGTTCCTAATAAAAATATCGTTAATTCTGTTATTAAAAATTATAGTAAAATGCCCTATCGTCGAGTAACGATTACGATTAGTGTAAATTATGATTCCGATATCGATAAAGTTAAAAATTCTTTATTAGAACTTGTCTTAAATGATGACCGTGTCGATAAAATCAATAATAAACCAAGTGTTGTTTTATCTAATTTAAATGAATATAGTTTAGACTTTACTTTAAGATTTTATGTTAAACAAGAATTTTATTGGGATTTTCTATATGAATATAATGAATTAATCATTAAAAAATGTCGTAAAGATAATATCGATATACCATTTAAAAGAATTGATATATACGATATAAACAATAAAAAAGTTGATTTTAGTAAGGAAAAATAAAATTTTAAGTAATAAAAGCAATAAAAATATTGTATTATATAAGCAATAAGAGAGTTTTTTGAGGGTAACTTATTATGAAAAATTTTATATTTATTTCACCACACTTTCCTGATAGTTATTGGAAATTTTGTTTGGCACTTAAAAATAGAGGTTTTAATGTTTTAGGTATTGGTGATGCTCCATATTTTGAAATACCAGACCAATGTAAATTTGCTTTAACTGAATATTATTGTTGCCAAAATATGGATGACTACGAAAATGAAAGAAGGGCGGTTCAATATTTTAAAGATAAATATGGTAATATTGGTTTTTTAGAATCAAATAACGAATATTGGTTAGAAAAAGACGCTAGATTAAGAGAAGAGTTTAATATTACAAGTGGTGCTAATACTAGTGAAGTAAAATATTTTAAACATAAATCTTTACAAAAAGAAATTTTTATAAAAGCTGGTTGCAAAGTAGCAAGATTTATTTTAGTAGATGAAAATAAAGAAAATTTATTAAATTTTGCTAAAGAAGTTGGCTATCCTTTATTTGCTAAACCTGATAATGGCGTTGGGAGTCATGGAACATTTAAAATAAAAAATAGTGAAGATTTAGAGGTTTTTTATTTAAAATGTCCAAAAGATCGCTCTTATATTGTTGAAGAATATGTCGATGGAAGAATTATTTCTTTTGATGGAATTAGTAATTCTAAAGGGGATGTTATTTTTTCAACATGGGACATTTTTTTAGATAGTGTTGCAAATATTGTTAATGATAATTTGGACGATATGTATTATTGTGATCCTAATATTGATCCAGTATTTGATAAAATTGGTCGTAAAGTGGTTAAAGCTTTTAATTTAAAGAATAGATTTTTCCATATTGAATTTTTTAGATTAAATAATGATCATCCTTATCTAGGTAAAAAAGGAACTTATATTCCTTTAGAAGGAAATATGCGTCCAGCAGGTGGATATACACCTGATTTAATAAACTATGCTAATAGCATTTCTGTTTATGATATTTATGCAGATAGTGTTGCTTATGATGAAAATAGAGAAGTAAGAGGAGATAAAACTTATATCGCTATAACTTCTAGTAGAAGATACGCAATAAATTATGTCCATTCAAAAGAAGAAATAAATGAAAAATATAAACGAAATATTACAATGAGTGGAGATTATCCTTTAGCGATTAGGGATGCAATGGGCGATTATTACTATTTTGCTAAATTTGATACTTTAGAAGAAGCTCTAAATTTTGATAAATTTGTCCGAGAAAGAAAATGAGAAAAGATTTATTTAAAAGTTTTGAAAATAAGGAGTTGAATGAGAATACTTTTTTTGCCTTTATCGAAATAGAAAAAGGTAGTAAAAATAAATACGAGTTTGATTTAGATACAGGTTATTTAAAGCTTGATAGAATTTTATATACTTCGACTCATTATCCACATAATTATGGTTTCATTCCTTTAACTTTAAGCGATGATGGTGATCCACTTGATGTTTTAGTTATTTCCAGTGAATCAATTTTACCAATGTCGATAGTTGAATGTAAACCAATTGGTATTTTAGAGATGATAGATGGTGGTAAAAAAGATTATAAAGTGATGGCTGTTTGTAAAAATGATCCATTTTATAATGTATATAACGATATTAAAGAACTACCACTTCATATAAGTGATGAAATTAGACATTTTTTTAAAGTATATAAATCGTTAGAGAATAAAAGTACTGATATTGGTGAACTTTTAGGTAGTGATTACGCTAAAAAAATAATTAAGCAATGTATAAATAAATATCGAGAATCGAATTAATTTTTAGTTAAGGTTAGATGTTTTAGTTTACTAATGGCGATATTGTAATAAACTCTATCGCCTCTTTTTTTATACAAATATAGTCCCCAATAATACATTAATAGATCGATAAAATCGATAAATATTTGGACTTTTCTTTTCTTTGATTGATTAAGCTTAGCTCCAAAATATTTACTTAAAAAGAAGTTTGCTCTATCTTCATCTAGTTCATTTTCACTTATAAAACTAGCTAAATCAAAATAAGGATTATTCATTGAGGCGTATTCCCAATCGATTATAACAACGCCATTATCTTTAAATAGTAAATTATTTTTAACCAAATCGTTATGACAAAGTACCATTTTATCTTTGCTTAATATTTTCTTTAAAGCATCGATAATTTTATTTTCAACTTTTTCTTCGATATAAACTTCACTAGATAATTCATTTTTATAAACTTTAAGTTTATAAAACATTTGGTAACCAAAATCTACACTAATTTCAGATTTATGAAGTTTTTTTAATGTTTTTGCGACATAAGTCAATTGTTCTTTATTTGGAGAGGTAATATATTCTCTACTTCCGTGAACAAATTTAGATATTTTATAACCGGTATTAGTGTCAAAATATAAAACTTTGTCTGAAATATTTAGTGGAGCAATCGCTTTATATATTTTTTCTTCATTAATATAAGTAATGGTTTCGTCTTTATTTTCTTTAGGTATTCTTAAAACATAAGCATCATTAATAGCATAGTTATCATTATTGAAACCATTTTCTATTTTATAAGCAGTACGACACTTTTTATTTAAAGAAGTTTCAAATATAGTTTTTATAATTTGTTTCATCTATTAAATAATACAACAAATTAGGGTATTTTGTGTTATGATTTTTTTATGAATTATATAATTTTATTTGAACCTGAAAAACCTTCTAATGTTGGTAATATAATGAGAACTTGTGTAGCTACAAATTCTAAACTTATTATTGTTGGAAATTTAAGTTTTGATCTTAATAATAAAAACTTAAAAAGAGCTGGTATGGACTATGTAGAGCAACTCGATTTTACTTATTATAAATCGCTTGATGAACTGTTTAAATTTATTGATGAGAATAAGATTTATTATGTAACTAGATATAGTCAAAATGTTTATAGTGAAGTAAATTTTAAAGATATAAAAGAAGACACTTATTTAATGTTTGGCAAAGAAAGCAGTGGAATTCCTAAAAAACTACTAAAAATCCACTTTGATAGAACTATTAGGATTCCAATGACCGTGAATGCTAGAAGTTTAAATTTATCAAATAGTGTCGCAATCGTTTTATTTGAAGTACTTAGACAAAAAAGATTCTTTGGATTATCTATTAAAGAAGAAATAAAAGGAGAAGATTATTTAAATAATTTTTAAAATCTAGATGCTTCACTTATTAAATTTTTTATTTTTACTTCATCGTAGTTATTAATGTGAATCGTTTCGTATTTTAGTAAATTGACTAGCCCTAAAGTATTAGATTTTTTAACATTTTGAACTTTAGTATATATAACATCTCCATCTTTTAAACCTGATAAATATAAAGAAGTAGCACAGGCTAGTTCAATTATTTCTTTATTTTTAGTATCACTAAAAATAATTACATGTGCTCCACTACCTTCTTTAGTATGCAAAAAATAATTATCTTTTTTAGCGTATTTAAAGGTTAATTCATTATTTTGTTTAACGTTTTTTCCAAAACCAATTTTAACATCATTTATTAAAAAATAATAAGGTTTTGCAGCGTTTTTTAAATTTTTAAGTATATTTTTAACTCTAATTTTAATAAATTTTTTATTAATTAATTCTTGAATTAACTCTAAATAATCTTCTTCTTTATAAGAAGGGATTATTTTTAAAATATTATCAATATAAGTTATATCAGCTTGTGTATCTTTAATATAATTATCGATTAAAGATAACGATGTTTTAGCTTTTTTATATTGTTTATAGTAATATTGAGAATTTTCTATTGGAGTATAGTCTTTTTTTAAAGGGATAGAATAAGATAAATAATTAAATTCGTTATCTCCTTTTTTAATTTTATCTAAATTAGATAAAATTAAATCTCCATAGTCTTTATATATTAAATGAGATAAATCTTTTTCTTTATCACTTTCTAAATTATTTAATTTATTTAGTAAAGTTTTTCTTTTTCTTTTTAAACTACTAATAACTGTAATATATTTTTCTTTTAAATAGTTTTCTTCTAGATTATTTATATAATTATCGATGAATTCTAAATTTTTAGAATTCATCTCTTTAGCAAATAAGGCTTTATTAGGATAAACATAAGTTAATCCATTAATAATAGGATGAGTAGTTTCTAGTCCTTTAAAATGGAGTGCATCAATTATTTTTTCATTTTTGACTATTATGATATTAGTATTAGCTTTAAAAACTTCAAAAATTAAAGTAAAAAATTCTTTATCATAAGTATCACTTGTTTTAACAAAATTTAGACCAACTATATTATCATCGTTCAATAAACTTGCTTCTAATAAATAAGAATTTAATAAATAAGATTTAATTTTATTTAATAATGGAGTATTTAAAGAAAAATATAACTTTTTGTCGATTAATTTTAAAAAAGGAAAGGTAATATTACTTGAGATCATT
>JADIMY010000090.1 GCA_017694345.1 Candidatus Onthovivens merdipullorum
TTATTATTTATTTATATTTAAATATTAATTTTTACTTTATGATACTCTATAATATAAATGTAAGCGCTTACATTTCATTGTAAGCATATTAGAAATTTAAAAATAAGGAGAATTTATAATGAAGAAAAAATTTCTATCAGTTGTTGCAATTAGTGCACTTGTCGGATTAGGCGCTGTTGCTGTAACTTCTTGTAACGAAGATACTCAAGTTGAAGTGACAAAATATAAAGTCACTTGGACTTCGGGGGGGGGTTATACAATTAGCGGTTTAGCCGCAGATGGTTATGAAGCAGGAGCAACTGTTACTTTTACAGTTACTGCTGATGAAGGTAAGAAGATAGATTCAGTTAAAGTAGGAGACGAAACTTTAACAGCTAACGCTAGTGGACAATATAGTTTTGAAATTGGTAATGCTGATGTAACAATTGTTGTTTCAGTAAGCAATGAAACCATAACTCCACCAGAGCCTGTTGAAGTTGAAATTACCTTAAACAAAACTGAAGTTTCACTCGATCAAATTGGAAAAACTGAAACTTTAACAGCTGCCGTTACTGGATTTGAAGGTGTAGTTAGTTGGACTTCAACAGACGCAACAAAAATAAGTGTTACTCCTAGCGAAGATGGATTAAGCTGCACTGTAACTAATGTTGGTGGTGGAACAGCAGTAATTACTGCAACTGCTGGAAGTAAAAACGCTATCGCAACAGTTACTGGTTCAATTTATACAGGTGATGTTAGAGAAACTTATACAGTTTATAACACTGATAATACTGTGAAAATTGCTGACGTTAAAGGTTTTTGGAATGCAATTAGTAAATTAGAAGCAAGTAGCGGTAACGGCTACATTACACAAAAAGATAAAACTGATGTTTTATATACAAAAGATAATCATTGGCTAAAAGGTGTAGGAAAATATGGTCCTACCGATGAAACCGAAGGATTAGCTAATTTCCAAAATGGAGACGTTCCAGCATGGGTTGCCGGTTATAATACAGGATGTGTTGATGAATTAAAAGAAACAAATATTCTCGTTGGAAATAACGGCGAATCAAATTATGGTCACTTCGATCAAAGAGCAACAAATTGGTTTGTTGATGAGACTTTACCTGATGGTTTCCATGGTTATACTGGCAAAGTCGGTTCTACTGGAGTTATAACTAGTAACATTTGGAGTGGTTGGAGAGCAAGTGAATATCTTGCCTCAGTTACTTCAGCAGAATATGTTTCTTGGCATCAAAATACTCAATGGAAAGATTTAAACTTAATTTATGATTTAAGTGATTCACAATTGACCCCATCTTATAACGAAGATCAAGGTGTTTTTGCACAAATTTATATGGGTTCAAGTACTAGAATTCAACAAGTTTGTGGTATGTATTTCGACGCTGGTACAATGGAAGAGTGTTTAGAACTTGAAGATGGTGCAACAAGAAATATTTATACATTTAGTGAGACATTAGGCATGTCAGGTGGACTTAAAACTGGAATGTGGGGCGCTGATAGAGCAATTGATGAAGAACATTCTATAGGTACAGCAGTTTGGGATGCATTTAATAAAACTTGGACTTTCCCTGATGTAAAAATACATTTGAATTGTATTACATATTACACTGATGATGCCGATAATGCTGATGCTAACCATTATTATAATAGAGCCTATACGATAACTGGTTTAAAAGATGATGTTGAAGTTGGTAAGGTTAATTACAACTTTAATTATAATAATACCTTAACTAGAGATGAAAAAGATGCAGGTGGAGAAGCAGTTGGTGAACGTACAATTTATGGTGTTTCATTTACTCCTGATTATGATGCTCACGAAGTTGCTGATATTACTTGTGGTGCTAAATGGAGCAATGTTCTCTTAGATGTTGCAACTATTGATATGGTCGATGAAACTGCTAATCAAGTTAACTGGCAATTTATGGCAGGTAGAAGCGTTAACGAAGGATGTCAGACTGCTTTATTAGGTGCTGATTGTATGAGTGGTGAATACACGGCAGATGGTAAATCTTTATTTGATTTCTACTATTAATTAAATAATAAAATAATTAATTAACTTATGCTTAAGCCATTATTATCGTTAACAACCTTTTGTTTAAGCTTAGTTAGTATGAGTACTAGCCCACTAGGGGCTAGTACTCTAATAGAAAAAGAAGAAATACTTGATATTAATTATACTGATACCTCCCAATTAGTTAATAAAGTAATTCCAATATATGAACTAAGTGATTTAAGTGAGTTAAGTAATGGCTTTTTAACATCTAAACCTATTTTTATTAAATTTAAAATTAATGAAAATATTGAGGTTTTAGACGCTTTTAATAATAATTTAGGTGATTTTTCTAAATTTTATGAATCTTATATTGAAGGTAAATACTTGCCTTTAATTGAGATTGATAATGATGAAATAGCTTTAAGTTATTTAGATTATATTTCTAATAATTATTATGTAAAAGATTTAGGAATATATTCTAACGACATTAGGATATTTAAGGAATTTAGTGAAAGTAATAAACTAAACAAAAATTATTTTATTTATGATATAAC
>JADIMY010000091.1 GCA_017694345.1 Candidatus Onthovivens merdipullorum
CTATTATTTATTCTATATCATTACTACGCTTATCTTGTGTAGATAATTTATTTTGAAAATTATGGAGGTAAAACGATGAACAAAAAAAGTAAAAAACTTAACTTATTAGCGACTAGTTTCATCCTTTTTGGAAGTTTAGCCTTAGTTTCTTGTGGAGATGATAAAGGAACAACTTCCGAATATGTCGCAGTAGATGATACATTTACTCGTGAACTTACTGATTTAAAAGACAATGATACCATCATCATTTATAATAGTACGACCTATTTTTCAGGTCACTTAAGAAGAAAAAATAGTGATGGTGAGTATGAATATGCTAATTTAAAAAGTGAAGCTTTATTAAAAGCTGGTGAAACAGTACAAACTGTTTTTTATGGCTTGCCTAGAAGCTATAATCAATATGGTATAAAAATTACTACTCCAACAGGAACCGATGTAACTGATCAATTCGAAATAAATAATAAGGGTGAAATTAAGATTCCTAATGTAACTACAAAAACCGAATATATTATTTATTTTTATGGTGTAAGTTCTAATAATACTGTTAGAGATTCGATTAATTTAACAGTTATTCCAGAAAGTGAATTTGCTAGTAATGAATCAATTGATGGAGATATCAACTACGCTTTAGAAGGTGATAAAGAACGTGCTGCTATGGCTGGAGCACTTGAACAATATTTGTATAATAATGGTTTAGCTCCTATTTCCTATATGGAAGATAGTGGTTATAGTTTATATAGTAGAAGACTTCACACTCCATTTTTAAATGTCAACGGGACTAATGATGAGGATAACTATGTCCCTGGTTTTGGCTATGGTGTTATGCAATATGGTTATATTGATGGTAATCAAGTAACGGATAGTGCAACTATTGCAGAAGATAATCCTGAATATGTTAATTATTATCATAGTGCTTTTACTGGTAACGCTTCAAACTTTAACTATTTAAATAGTAATAATAATGATGCTTCTACACTTTATGGATATATGTCCAGCTCTTATTTTGATCAATTAGTTAATGAGGATGCAACTGGTTGGGAATATGTTGGATCTTTAGCTAGAAAGTTTGAAGCGGTAAATCCTGATGAAACAGGAGCAAGCGATACATGGACTGTTTCTTTAAAAGTTGGTGGAAAAACCGCTGATGAAGATAAAGGTGTTCTTCCAGGAATTAATTTTAAAACAGGTAGAAATAGTAGATTTAAAGCTACATATGATAATCGAGCAATTACAATTGATGATTACATTACTCCTATTAAATTACTTGCTACAGGTGCTGTAAGATGGTATAGAGGTACAGAGCAAGCTGGTGAAGATACCGCAAACCGTCAAATTGTTGGTTTTGCTGAATACTATAATAGTACAGGTAAACTTACTGAAGTCGAAACTAATGATGAATTTTTAAGTAAAGTCCCTGGAATTCAAGTAAATAGAGAAAATAATTCCATCACCTTTAAATTTGGTGGAAAAGTGACTCCTGATTATGCTGAATATCAACTTAATAGTGTTTGGGCTAATCCAATATGTGAAGATTTCCTTAGAGAACTTGGTGGTGGAAATGTTTTAAGTGGTACAAGAGTTTATGGCACATCAACTACTATTGATAATCAAACACTTAGACCTGATCAAACAATGTTAAGCGTTGGACCTTATTTCTTAGATGAATACACTGCAGGAGAAGGTGGTGAAACTGGTCGTATTATTTATAGTAAAAACAATGATTGGCCAATTACAAAAGATGCACATGGTAGAGATTTATATAGATTAGAAGGTGTTATTTTAAAAATTGATACAAGTTTACTTACTTCAAATACAGCCCAAATTTTAGCTTTTGAAAATGGACAATACGATGCTAGTAATATTCCTAACGATGAATATTGGACAAAATATGAAAATAGTGAGCTTAGACACTATAGTCAAGGAAGTACTAACAGTCAATATCACATTAATACCTGGGATCAACTTTATTGGGAAGAAAGATTCGAAGATGGTGGTGAATTACCAAATTGGAGAGTTAAACCAATTTTAAGTAATAATAATTTCTATAAAGGATTACAAGTTGGATTAGATAGAATTGGTATTAGTAATACATATCACTATCAACCTGATATCGATATATCTACTCCAATTGATATGGTTTCTCCTAGATCTGGAGTATCATTTAACGATTTAGATTACCATAAAGACGCAATTAATAATGTTTTTGGTGGATTACTTAATGAAGACACAACAACTTTAAATTTCTGGCGTTCTAATGCTGCTGAATTTTTTGCAGTAGCTATTGAAGAAGAACTAGCAGCTGGACATTATACTTTAGGAACAGGTGCTAATCCAACAGTTGTCACTTTTGAAATTGCTAGAACTGATTCTACTTACGAAACAGATTTATTCAATGCTTTAACTCAAGATTGGGAAGAAGCTTTTGCTACAGCTGTTGAAACATATAGACAAAAAGGTCAAGCAGTTTGGATGGATGGAGGAAGTCCTCGTATTCGACTAGAAATAACTTCTGATACATTTGGTAGTAGTTCGGCAACACTTCAAGATGATATGTTAACAAATGGTGTTCAAGCTGGTAAATATGATGGTGAAACTACTTATGTCATTTCTGGTAATAACTATGATGTCTTAAATAAATTAAATATTTATAAGAGCGATAATAGTAGTGGATTTACTCTTAACTTTGGTGGTGATACAACTATTCCTAGTGCTGATATTTATTATGACGGTAAATATTGGTCATTTGATGCTTTATGGGATGCAGCAAATGGAAATGGTATTAGATTAACTGATACTGGTAAAGTTATCGAATTAGATTAATTTTAAATTTAAAAAAATCAAAATTAATTTTATAATATGAAATAGCCAAAATATTTTGGCTATTTCCCTTGTTTAGGAGTAGTGTATGGTAAAATATGTTATTAAAAGAATTCTTTTAGCCTTATTTACATGTTTTATTGTCCTTTCAATTGCTTATTTATTACTTTGTTGTTTACCTATCACTCGAAGATTAGATCCAAATATTGGTACTAGATTTGCATATTATATGGACTATGTAGATAATGGTTTTTTAGTTTATACTCACGAGCCAGTTACCTATTATGGTGATTTATTAGAACATATTTATCAAACTGCGACAGGAACTGATTATTATTTCTATCAAGCTCCTGTTTTTATGCGTTATTGGACTTGGATTAGTGGAATATTAACTAGATGGGATTGGGGTACGGCTTTGTTCGTTGAAGATGGTTTACCTGCAATGAATGTTTTACTTTCACGACTTCCTACAACTGTTTCAGTTAATGTTATAAGTGTATTCTTTAGTGTTCCTTTAGGGATTGGTTTAGGTGTTTTATGTGCGTTAAAGAAGGATAGTATTTTTGATAATATCGTTCAAGTTTTAATTATGGTAATTATTGCTATTCCTTCTTTTGTTTTAATTAGTTATTGTATTTTACTTGCTTATTCGACTGATTGGCTTCCTCCTTATTTCCAAGGAAATAGTATTGATACTGGTAGAAGAATAGCAAGCTATATTATACCTGTATTTATTTTATCTATAGGCTCACTATGTGGATATGCTAGATTTGTTCGAGCTGAACTTTGCGAAGTTTTAGAATCTGATTATTTACTTTTAGCTCGTACAAAAGGGTTAACTAGAAGACAAGCAATTACTCGACACGCTTTTAGAAATGCGATGGTTCCGGTTTTACCTTCAGTTGTTAGTGAATTTGTAGCCATTCTTGGTGGCTCAATGATTTTAGAGAATCTTTATCAAATTGAAGGTGTTGGTCGACTTTATATGGATGCTTTCACAGCTAAAGATTATAGCGTTTTAATGGCTGATATGTCTTTTTACACTGTAATTGGTTTACTTGCTAGTATCATTGTTGATTTATCTTATGGATTTATCGATCCTCGAATTAGAATGGGGGCTAAGAAATAATTATGGAAGAAAAAATTATTACTGATGGTTCTGGTCGACAAATTTCAATAAGTCAAAATGACTTTAAATTAATTCAACATGATAAAAAGATTTATGATGTTAAATTTAAAAATAAAGCGACGACTTTTCTTAAAGATGCTTTAAAAAGATTTGCTAAATCTAAACCTGCTTTAATTGGTTTTATTATTGTAGGTATTTTATTTGTAATGAGCCTTATTGTTCCTATAAGTAGTGAGAATATAGGTGCTTTTAATGTCGCTCAAGAAGGTGGTGGTGATCAACAAGTTGAAAGAGGTTTATCACCTAAACTTTTTGATGCTGGAACTGGATTTTGGGATGGTACAGTAAAAAGAGAGCATGTTTTATTTAATACTACAACTAATACCCCAAGTGGCTATAGAGAAGGAACTTATTTTAATTTAAGAACTTATGAAGAAGTTGTAAACGATGTTTCTAGTGTTTATGGTCATGGTGGTTCAGTTAATGTTAGAAATTTAAGTAATAGTGCACCAGGATACTTTTATAGTCCTGAAATAAATTTTGATTTTACTAATAGTCAGTATAATTTAAGCTTTAATTTGACTGATGCTAATGAAGACGGGTATGTCTTTAATGGCTATAAACTCTATCTTCATAACGAAGGAAATACTTCTAATGATTTTAGCTTTAATTTAACTAATTTTGAAGCTACTGGCGGTAATTTAGAAGAGATGTTTGGAACTTGGAATGGGACTGATTATAATGGGGAACCTATTACAATTGTTATTGAAAGTCCTGATTTAGAAAATGAAGGAAGAGGTAGTTATAATGATTTTGAATTTACCTACACTTTTGATCCAGAAAATCCAAATTCAATAAATGTTGTTATTGCTGAGTTTGAAAGTTTAACATTTAGCTTTACATATAATGAAGAAAACGAAAATCCTGTAAGCTTAAGAGTTAGTGGTAGTGAGATTGCTGTTGGTAATAATTATTATTTAGTAGGAGATGAAAATACCTATTCAAAAGGAACAACTGTTAATCTTAATATAAATGAAATGATAGATGAATATAATCTAACGACTTTAAATGCAGAACTTCGATTTGAATTACCTGCTAGTGATGAAAATGGTTACTCTAATATTTTTATTTCTAACTTATCTATTACAAGTGATAATGATATAGAAAACGAAACACTTAATGAAATTTCATTTAGTGATGGTAATAGTTTATTAATTAGAGGAAATAATAGCGGAAATTCATGGAAGAATAGTAGTGCAGTAAGTAAAAGTGGTTACCAAATTACTATTCCTTATTGTGACTTTACTTTCGATCAATATGAAAACGCTTATGGAATTAGAACTTACAATTATGGAGCTATTGAACTTCGTCCATTTATTGAAAGTGGAGCTTTAGTTGTTGATTTTTCTAATGGAACTGAGGCTACATCTGATTTAGATGTTTTAAGTCAAAGATTTCAGGTAGTAGATAGTGATGAATGTCCTATTATTAGAGTTGTTAGTCAAGATTTAGATGCTACACGAAATCCAGTTAGTGGTGAATATACAGGTTATGGAATAACTTGCGAAGTCTATTATTATCGAATTT
Source organism: Candidatus Onthovivens merdipullorum (assembly GCA_017694345.1). Taxonomy (GTDB): domain Bacteria; phylum Bacillota_I; class Bacilli_A; order RFN20; family CAG-826; genus Onthovivens; species Onthovivens merdipullorum. Next base: position 5,534 of record JADIMY010000091.1, read on the forward strand.
TAGGTTACGATGAGATGCCTAGATTTGTTTTTGGAACAAATGATAGCGCTAAAGATTATTTTAAACTTATTTTCACTGGTTTAAGATTTTCTCTTTTATTTGCAATAGGAGTAAGTCTTGTCAATATATGCTTTGGATTAGTTTGGGGTAGTATTAGTGGATATTATGGTGGTTGGATTGATATTGGAATGGAAAGAATCTGTGATATTATTGGCGGACTTCCAACTACTGTTTTGATAACTTTGGTAATTATGTATGGTAACCAATTTAATTGGGGAGATAGTAGTGATGTCATTGCTTTAATGATTTCAATCTTCTTAACCGGTTGGATGGGTGTTGCTAGACAAACTAGGACACAATTTTATCGATTCAAAAATAGAGAATATGTTTTAGCAAGTAGAACATTAGGTGCTAAAGATCGACGCTTAATTTTTAGACATATTTTGCCAAATAGTGCAGGAACTATTATTACTAGTAGTGTTCTTATTATTCCTAGTGTAATGTATACCGAAGCTAGTATTGCTTATTTAGGATTAGGCTTGTCCAATCAAGTAATGTTTGGTGTTATTCTTTCTGATGCTAAGAATTATTATATGGGTGATAAAACATTCTTACTTATTATACCAACGGTTATAATGGTTTTATTACTTGTAAGTTTTAATTTATTTGGAAATGGATTAAGAGATGCCTTTAATCCTTCACTTAAAGGGAGTAAAAACTAATGGAAAATCAAGAAAAAGTATTAGAAGTTAAAGATTTAGTTATTTCCTTTAAGACTGATCGTGGAATAGTTCATGCTGTTAGAGGTGTTAGCTTTGATTTATATAAAGGGGAGACTCTTTGCATTGTCGGTGAATCAGGAAGTGGAAAAAGTGTTACTAACAAAGCTATCATGGGAATAAGTGCAAATAATGCAATTATAGAAAATGGATCAATATTGTTTGAAGGCGAAGATTTAACTCGTGTTAGTGAAGAAGAGTTTCATCGAATTAGAGGACATAAAATAGGAATGATTTTCCAAGATCCATTAAGTGCATTAAATCCTGTAATGAAAGTAGGCAAACAAATTATTGAAGCTACGATGATAAATCGTAATATTTTAAAAAGAAGATATAACGATTTAATTAGTAATGAACTTGTCGCCTATCGAAATAACAAAGCTAATGTTCAATTTAATATTTCTAAAATTAGAAACGAAGTCGAGCAAAACGAAGATTTTATTAAAAAAATAAAACAATTTAATAAAGATAAAGAAAAGATTGAAAAACATATTGAAAGATTAACAAAATTTAATAATCCTAAATTTGAGTCAAAAATTAATGAATTAAAAGATTCTTTAAATGAGTTAAACGATAATTTTAATGAGCTTTTATC
>JADIMY010000092.1 GCA_017694345.1 Candidatus Onthovivens merdipullorum
TTAGGATATTTATCTCCAAAAGAATTTATGTTAAATTATAATCAATATTAGTCCAAAAAAATATCCGCATCCCCAATTGGTAAAAAATATATTTACTTTTTCACTTTCCGAATTAATATTTAATTTCGAACAAAAGTTCATTATTTCTTTTTCAGAATTGTGACTTATAAAATTATAAAGTCTTGCAGTAAAACCACAAATAACATCGCATATTTGAATTTCTCTATGTTCTTTTGAATCCCAAAAATCAACATTTAGTTTTGTTTTATAATCAGTACCCATTTTTTTCAAAGAATTAATAATAAAAAGTTCATTATCGAAATATTTTTTATCTTTAAATTCAATCATCCTAGAAAGATAATTTTCAAAAACGCTATCTATTATTACAAAAGATTTATTATTTTCTAAAAATAGTAAATTATTTTTAGACCTTTTCGCTTTTATTATTTGTCTTAATAATTCTTTCGTAAAATTCTCCATTGCATTTAGGTCATAATTACATAAATTATCAGTATATAAATCTAGTATCTCATTAATAAATGCATTAGCTTTTTCTAGAGGAACATTAGGAAATTCATAACTGACAAGAGTGTTATGCAATCTATTAAAATCATTATACAATACTTCAGTCATATCGCTTTGAAGATTATGATAATAAATAAATGCAGCAGATTGATTTGTATCTTGTTCTTCTATAAGTGAATCTAAAATATCAGACAATGCGAAATGAAAATAATGTAGCACATTAAAATGAATAATTATATTATTTTTTAAAAGATATTCAAAAAATTTTCTTAATCTTGATTGTTCTATAGCATCAGTAAATTTATTTTTCTTAAATGCAAAAAAATGAAATTTTGCATCCACTGGCATTTGCCTAACATCAGAGTATCTTAATAATTCTTCAAAGTTTAAAGGTTTTTTAGTTGCAATACCACCTAAAACAAAATATAAATTTTCTAAATCAGCATTATTGTCTTTCTCTTTTCCTATAATTCCCTTTTTTATATTGTTACTTTCATCGAAATAGAATGTTCTATTTAACTTAATTGACGGGGCAAAAACGATAGAACTATTTATAAAATCATCCAATTTACTCATGCTAATTCCTTAATCTAAATAAAAACAAGTTCTTTATAGCATTAGAACTCTAAACAAATCGCTGACTTCGTTACTGAATGTACGCTTCCTTTTAACGAGCCCAATACACTACGTTCAAATCGACTGCACGAATACTTGGTATATACCTACGTGATTACTTACTTTTTATTTAATCATATAGTGACAAAAAAATCTATCATCAGAAATAACTGACAAATTACTTTTATGAAATTATTTCTTTGCCATTAATAGATTTAATAGTTATTGTTCTATCTTTTTAAAGAAAAATGGTGATAATAGCTATTTCGTTAACATCATTTATAACTTATAGTATACATTAAATTTTATTAAGTAGTGTTGCTAACAACCTATTTGACTTTTTGTCATTTGAACGAATTGTTAATTTATTTGTATATCCTGCAAAAAATATATTCATATCAACAATATCATTAAAACATACTTTTCCACTTACAGATAACAAATCGTTCAAATATACTTTATAGACTTTTTTAGTAATTTCTTCATTTGAATTAAAAGAAACTATATCATCAATATACTTATCAACTAAATCTTTTTGGAATTTTATATTATTTGCTTTAGCAATTCCATTAGTTGTAAATGCACTAATTTCATTTAAGCTTAAATAATCAATCCCCATATTTTCATTGATTTTACTTATAAATATGTTAAGAATTTTCTTGTATAGTTCTTCTTCCAAAGTCTCAGAACTATTATTAAAAGCATAATCAATTAATTCTTTTTTCATGTTTTTTGATATCCTTTTGGTCACTTCAACAATTACTGACATTGTTTTTTCAAATTTTGATTTATCAACTTCTTGTAAAGATTTAAATGCTTTTTGCAGCAATACCAATTGTAAAATCATAGTACAAAAAAACAAAAAAGAATTAGATACTATGTATGCACATTTATTGCATATATTCAATGCATCATTATAACGATCCATAATATCTCTTGTATCAAAAACATTAATATCAGTATCAGACACTAACATTTCGGAGCGAGAACGATTAACAAACACATCAAGATCTTTAAATGTTTTAAATCTTTGTTCATCGTTTTTGTTTTTTAACATTTCAAACAGAGACATTTCGCAAAAGAAAACTGGAGTATAATTTTTATTTTTGCATTTTTCAATTAAAATCATTGTATCAACTAATTCCATATTATCCTTCTTTCTTAAAAAACTTTTTTCAAACTTACTGCGATAACAAGATATTCATCATCATGTAAATCTATGTTTTTGCACGTTTTGATTCACTATATTCATCAATCTTCGTTCCATACTCTTAACATAAACTAACCAGTTTCTTCTTAATAGTCATATATGATTTAAATCTTCCTGTCTTCCATTTCGAGATGAATATGAAAGTACAGCGTAAGACGTCAGTAAGTTGGGTTTGCGTCAGAAACTTGCGTTCACGATATTCTTTTATCTTCTTTACATAAGCGTTATATAGTGGCTGCTTCTTAGCTAAACACAAATTTAACACAAAACAACTAAAAAGATAATACTTTTGAAGCATTTTTCTTAAAACAAAGGAAGAAAAGTTTTTTTGCAAATTTCATCTCTTTATTTGATGTTTAAGTGCTATACTGCCTATCACTTTTTAATCACAAATTTAACAAATACGAGATGTGAACCCCCTATTTTTGCCACAAAAAAAGGTTTGACCAGCTATTTTCACTATATCAAACCTATGCTTTCAATATGATAAAAATTGCCTTTATTAATATAGTGTTTTTTTCTAAAATTCCTTGTCAATCTCATATTCTTTTCATTAATTACCTTGCAATTTCTGATTGTTTTGAAGAATTTAGACAAGCTAAATAAGAGGCGTACTTCCTATAATCCATTTGAAATCGCCTCCTTTTTATACCAAGAGTGATAGAGTCATAATAAATTGAACCAGCTAGGTCACTGAAAAATGTACCATGTTTATAATATCGTAGGGGTTAATAACTATGGTATTAGACAAACTTGATTTAGAACTGGCAAAAAGGATTATGAAACATCAAAGTATTAATTTTAGTAGTTTAGCACGAAAATATGGCGTAGATCGTCATACGATTTCAAGGCATTATTTAAGGATTAAAAATGGTCCACC
>JADIMY010000093.1 GCA_017694345.1 Candidatus Onthovivens merdipullorum
TCGTCGGCAGCGTCAGATGTGTATAAGAGACAGGTAAGATATTGTCTTCATTTTTAAGTAAAATTGCACTTTCTTTAGCAGCTTCAATACTTAGTTTATAGTTATCCAAAAATATTGAATCATCTACTTCATAATCAGCGATTGTATCGTTATATAAATTAAGTAATCTAATAGTCGATTCATTTAGTTTATTTAATACATTTGAATCGCTTTTACTTTCTTTAATTAATTCATTGATATTATAAAAATTACAACCTGGCATTTCTAAATCTAATGTTGCTTTAATAGAATTTACTCTATCATTTAGAGCTCCCCAATCAGTTAATATAACACCATTAAAACCATAGTCTTTTCTTAAAAAAGTATCTAAAACTTCACTATTTTCTGAAGAATATATTCCATTTACTTTATTATAAGAGCACATAAAAGAGGAAGGTTTAGAGTATTTTAATATGAGTTCATATGGCTTTAAATATATTTCTTTTAGTGCTCGAATATCTACTTCGCTATCTCCACAAAAACGAAAATCTTCATTATTATTACAAGCATAATGTTTAACACAAGTGCCAATATGATATTTACTTACTCCATTAATAAAACCCGAAGCCATCATTCCTGTTAAATATGGATCTTCACTTAAATATTCAAAATTTCTACCACATAAAGGATTTCTTTTAATATTGACACTAGGTCCAAGTAAAACATCAGTTTTATAAAATATGCATTCTTTAGCAATAGCTTTTCCTACTTTATAACATAAATCCTTATTCCAACTTGAACAAAGGGCACTACCTGTTGGAAAGCAAGTCGTTAATTCACTTTTAGTAATTCCATCTAAAGAATTACCACCTTCTTTAGATTTTCTTAACCCATTTGGACCATCATTAAAGGTTAGAGATTCAATCCCTAATCGTTCTATTCCATAATTTGTATAAGTATGATTTCCACTTAATAACAAAGCTTTCTCTTTTATAGTTAATTCCTTAAATACTTTATCTATATCGATTCTTTTTCTCATTTTTATTACCTTTATCAATTTTATAATAGATTTAATTAATTAAGTTAGATAAATGTTAATTGAGCAATTAAAAAATTCAATAATTTATAAATACATTTATTAAAATATAGTTTAAAATATAGTTAATTAAATAAAAGTAAGGGGGTTGTTCTTATGGCTGAAACTAAGAAAGAAACTTCAGTAGAAGTAAGTGAACCAAAAAAGCAAAAGAAAAAAGTTTATTTTGTCAAAAAGAAAGAAGGTAGATGGCAAGTTATTTTAAAAGAAGGTGCTAAAGTTATTAAATACTTTGATACTAAAGTAGAAGCAACCGCTTATGCTGATCAACTTGCTGAAAATCAAGATGGAACAGTGTTAGTTCATGCTTCTAAAGGTAAAAATAAAGGAAAATTCATGTAATTTATGCTAATAGATACTATTAAAAAAGAAAATATGCTCGCCTTAAAAAATAAAGATAACGATAAGCGAGCTGTTTATAGTGTGGTCATTAATAAATATATGATTGCAGGTTATGAAGCTAAAGCAAAAGGAAAAGAAATAGGTGATGCTGATTTAGTTTCAATAATTTCTAAAACAATTAAAGAACTTGAAGAAGAAAAAGAATGTTACATTAAAGGTAATAGAGAGGAACAAATTACTTCTATTCAAAACCAAATTGATGCGATAAAAGCTTATTTACCTAAATTACTTAGTGAAGAAGAAATTAAAGATATTATCATAAAATTAGATGATAAATCTATTCCAAGTGTTATGAAATATTTTAAAGCAAACTATGCTGGAAAATGTGATATGGCACTTGTAAACAAGGTCTTAAGAAGTTTATAATATTTAGGCAACTTTTGTTGCCTAAATCAATTTGGGGGTTTGGTTCAATGGTAGAACAGCGGTCTCCAAAACCGTTGATGTGGGTTCGATTCCTTCAACCCCCGCCACTTATAAATACTTTTATAAGGTTAAGAACATAAAACAATATTTGCTCGATAAATCGAGCATTTTTTTATTTTTGATACTTTATTAGTGGATAAAAATCTATACTCTAAGATGGTACTTATATCAATCGATTTAAAAAAATTTTCAATTCAGCTTTAAATTAATTAATAAACATTCCTAAAATAAAAATTAATATTTTCCATTTTCTTTTTTCATTCCCTAAAAACAATAAAGTTTGAGCGATTGCTGTTGGATTTAATGAGTCCATTAAAGATGTAACAAGTAATGTAGTAATTATTGCTGCCATATGTACAACCTCCTTTCGTTAGTGTACAAAAAAAGACAGCTCATAATCTCTTCTAAGCTTTACCGAGATTACAATACTGTGCACTACTCCCTGGAGAGTCCACATTATTTTAGCAAATGGCCGGGTGTTGGCAATATTAACAATTAATGGCGTTAAAACTAAGACTATTAAGACAAAAGAATATAAAAACAATTATTAGAACTAATATTTAAGATTTTATAAATATAACGTATTACAATGTAAAAACCTTGCAAAACTAAGGTATTTTTTAATTTTTTTATTTATTTTATTCTCACTAATGAGTTCTAAAATTATATATTAAATAATTCATTTAACTATCATTTCCCATACTACTTTCTTTGTTTCTTCTACTTATTAGATATTTATATAAAAGAATAAAGATGATAATTATTGCCCAAATAAAAACACTAAACTGAGTTAATAGAGAAACAATAAACATACTATAATCATTTTTAGAACTAGTTAATTCTAATAAATAATTTTCTAATACACTTAAAGTAAATAAACTAGATATTAATCCTAATAATCCTAAAGTCATATCTTTAGGATTATTTATCTTTTTATACTTATTTAATTTATATATGCTTAATCCTAATTTAATAAATGCATATAAAGCATAGCCATAACTTAACCAGTCAAATAATAGCTTATAGCCCTCTTTTCTAAATAACATATAACCTAAACTAGCTATCATAGGCAAAGCAAAACTAATAAGCATAATTAAACCTAAAATGTATGGATTAATAAACTTATTTACTAAACTAGTAAAATTAAATAAAAATAATGTAATTGAATATAATAAAAAGAATATAGCAATATATAATTGACCATAGTCAAAATCAATAAATAAACTGATAAAGTTTATTATTGATAAGGCTAAAGGAGTAAGTAAACTTACTACTTCCTTTAACCTATATCTATTAATTATATTTGCTATTTTTATATATAAATTCTTGATAAAAACCTTGCAGTTCTTAAACATTTTACTTATTTTCATTTAAAATAACTAAAATTGCACTTCCATATTTTTCTTTTCTCTTTTTTAAAAAATATAAATAAAGAGGATAATTAACTGCAACAATTACTATTCCTATTATTCCAAGAATAATCCCAATAATCATATAGATAGTATTACTTCCAAATACTTCTAAAGATAAGCACATTCCAACACCTAAAATTAAAGCACCAAATATCCCAAGAATGTAAGTGAAAATATAGACTGGTAATTTCATGTGTTTTTCAAGTTTAAGTGCTTTATCAATGTTAGTCTCAACACGAGGAGTATACGTAGCTCTTAATCTTTCTTCTTCTAAATTTTTCATTTCAATTTCTCCTTTTCCAACATTTGTTGGTTACACTATAATGTTAAAAGGAATAGAAAATTTGTTTAACAACACATTTTCTAAAAAGTGTTGGAATTTGTTTATGAAGGAAAAAAGATTTGATACATCACAAAAGAAAATGTTTAAAGGAATAATAACTTTATTAAATCAAAAAGATTTCTTAGATATCTCTGTAAAAGAATTATGTATTGTTAGTGATATAAATCGCTCTACATTTTATAGTCATTATCAAAATACATATGAATTATTAGAAGATTTAAAAGAAGATATGATTGCTACTTTCTTAGATTCTTTTATTGATGAAAAAGAAAATTTTAATTCAGGTAACTATGAAGAAAATTATATAAAAAAGGAATTTCTTATTCCTTTTTTAAACCTAGTTAAAGAAAATAGAATTATATATGAAACATTTATTAAATTACATTTAACTTTCTCAAGTGATGAATTATTTAATAAACTTATAACTTATGTATCAATTCCTGTTTCTAAAAAATATCATAGTAATACAAAAGAGAGTTCTTTAATTTATATATCAAAGTTTATAGTTCAAGGCACTACTGCATTAATTAATTTATGGATCAAAAGAGGTTTTAAAGAGTCTCCTGAAGAAATATGTTCATTAATATTAAAATGTATTAATGGTTTCTTTAATAATTAATATATATATATATAAATTAATCAAAATCTTGCAAAACTCAATTTTTTTCATTATTTTAGATTATTCTACGATTTTCTTTATTAATCTTTTTTATTAAATCCATTATTTTTATTGAATATCTATATTTTTTATAATTACCATGACATAATATTGGTATGAAATATTTTAATGAATTTGATACTTTTAAAAAGGTTGCTTTAGATGAAAATCTAAAGATATTTAAAAATACTTTCTTTCCTTGGGATGGGGATTATGAAAGATTAGAAAATGTTAAGTTAGGTGATAGTTTAACTTATTTAGGAGTAGATTCTACTACCTTAATCGAAACGTTAAATGATTTAAAAGATCGTTTAATTAACGATCAAAACTTTGAGCAAATTGTTGATGGATATTTACCTTTATATATATTTAATATATCTAAAGATGCTAAAACCATTATTGTCATCCCAGGTGGAGGATATGAAAAAGAGTGTTATTTAAATGAAGGGTTTATGGTATCTCATACATTAAATAAATTAGGCTATAATGCTATTGTTATATCTTACCGAGTTAGTAAAGATGCTAAATACCCTAATCCTTTTATTGATGCGACTGCATCAATAAAATACTTATTTAATAATAAAGATAAATTAAACTTAAATTTAGATAATTATGCTTTAATGGGATTTAGTGCTGGAGGTCATTTAGCAGCTAGTATTGTTAGCGAAAAACAAAATCTAGATTTTATTAAACCTCATACTTTAATCTTAGGCTATCCAGTAATATCACTTGAAAAATATACTCATTTAGGAACATGCAAAAATTTACTTCAAGAAGAAATTGATAATATAGAATTAAGAAAGAAATATTCAATAAATAATCTAGTAACTAAAAACTACCCTAACACTTATTTATGGCAATGTGATAATGATAATTGTGTACCTTTTGAAAATAGTATTATATTAGCTAAAACTTTAAATGAGTTTAATATACCTTATGAATTTAAAATATATCATAGTGAAATTCACGGGCTAGGAATAGGTATTAATACAGTCTGTGATAAATGGATTTTAGATGCTTTAAATTTCTATCAAAAAGGGCTTTAATAAGTTTAAAATTCCTGCAAAACTCATTTATTTTTTAGTTTATTCAATAAAAAAATACCTTCAAAAAAGAGATAAATCTTTAATCAAGGTATTTATTTTTAGCTTATTTTAATTTATCAATTAGATTAATAATTTTTAGCTTCTAATTCAAAAAAAGCTTGTGGATGAGCGCAGCATGGACAAACTTTTGGAGCTGTTTCACCAACATAAATATATCCACAATTTCTACATTTCCAAACTTTGATACCAGTCTTTTTTGTAAAAACTTCGTTATTCTCGACATTAGCAAATAATGCTTTATATCTTTCTTCGTGGGTTTTTTCAACTGCAGCAACTAATCTAAATTTAGCTGCTAATTCTTTGAACCCTTCTTTTTCTGCTGTTTCAGCAAATTCTTTATACATTTCAGTCCATTCATAATTTTCGCCTTCTGCAGCAGCTTTTAAATTAGCTAAAGTGTCACCAAGTCCATCCATTTCTTTAAACCACATTTTAGCATGTTCTTTTTCATTATCCGCAGTTTCTAAAAAGATAGCAGCAATTTGTTCATATCCTTCTTTTTTAGCAACACTAGCAAAATAAGTATATTTATTTCTAGCTTGACTTTCACCAGCAAAAGCTGTTTGTAAATTCTTTAATGTTTGAGTTCCTTCATATTTATTAGCCATAATTATTTTTCCTCCTTATTTTCTTCGGTTACAACTTCTAAATCATCACCACTTGCACCACAAACTGGGCAAATTGGATTTGGATCATCACTTTCAAAAGTAATTCCACAAACTTTACAATAGTACTTCATTTTAATCCTCCATTTGTAATTTTATTCTACTACTTTTAATTTTTAATTTCTTTAAGATTTTGACAATCTTTGCACATTCCATAGTATGTTGTTGTTTCAAAATCAATTTTATTTCCATCAATTTCTTTTAAATTAATATTATTATGATTGACATCAATAATCTTTCCACAATTTCTACATACAAAATGATCATGTTGTTCCATCGAAGCAATTTCATAATAATTTTCTTTAAAATCAATTGACACTCTTCTAAGATAATTATCATTTACTAGGTTATCTAAATTACGATATAAAGTACCAATAGAAAGTTTTATATTTTCCTCATCTAAAAACTCTATTATGTCTTTAATAGTGGCATGCCCAATATTTTTAACCGCTTCTAAGATTAGCTTCCTTTGTATCGTAAATCTTTCCATCAATAATAATTCCTTATTGAGAATTATTATAAATAAAAAATGAAATTAAATCAATAATTATTTTCTAGAAGTCTTAGTTTTTTTCAAGATTTAATAATGAAGCCTTTCTATTTAAACCACCTGAATAGCCCTTTAATGATCCGTCTTTTCCAATTACTCGATGACAAGGTATTATAATTAAAATCTTATTTTGACTAATTGCTTGGGCTACTTTTCTTATTGAAACAGAATTAACTTTCAGTTTATTTTTTAGTTCGTTTGCTATAAACGAATAGGAAACTGTTTTTCCATAAGGTATACAACTAACTTCAGACCATACAAGCTTTTGAAATTCACTTCCTATTGGATTCACTTCAAAATCTATATTTGTTTCCTGTTTTGAAAAATACTTATTTAAATAATTTTTAACTTTTTTAATAACTAAATCTTCGTCATCGATAATTATATCATCTACAAATTTAAAACTCGGTTTAGCTTGATCAATAAATTTCAAGCCAACCAAAGCATTATCTTTGCAATATAAAATAATATCTCCTAAGAAACTATGGTAAATTGATGAAATTGTCATTGTTTAAGATTTAAATATTCTTCGTCACTTACTGGTTCAAGCCATTCATTCGAGCATTCTTCTCCAGGCACTTCAATTGCAATATGACTAAACCAGCTATCTTTAGTAGCGCCATGCCAATGTTTAACATTAGGCGCAATGTAAACTACATCACCTGGAAATAATTTTCTGACTTCTTTTCCTTCTTCTTTATAATATCCTTCTCCATCAGTACAAAGTAATATTTGTCCACCGCCTTTTTTTGCGTGATGAATATGATAATTATTTCTACATCCTGGTTCAAATGTTACATTATTAATACTTAATCCAGTACTATTAAGAGGATTTAAATAAGACTTACCAACAAAAAATTTGGCGTAAGCATCATTAGGTTTGCCTAAACCAAACATTGGCTCCTTGCCTATTGTTTCATCACTATAAATTTCTCTAACTAATGGAAAAACTGCCCAGGCATTAGGCCATCCTATATAGAAAGCGATATGAGTAACAATTTCGACCATTTCAACTTTAGTTATTCCATGATCTTTAGCGTTTTTAAGATGATACTTTAATGAGTTATCAGTAATTCCTTTACTAATTAATGCAACTACTGTAATCATACATCTATCTCTTAAAGATAGTTTATCAGTTCTTGACCAGACTTCTCCGAATAAGATATCATCGTTCAATTCTGCGAATTTTGGAGCTAAATCTCCTAAACCTTTTCTGCCTGCTGTTTGTTTCATATTAAATATTTTCTCCTTTATCTAACGCACCTACAACTTTATGAGGTACATATAATTCCTCTAAATAGTTTGTATCTTCCGTAGTTAACTTTACATCGAAAGATTTTATTGCATCGTCAATATATTTTTCCTTAGTAGCACCAAGTAAAACTGAAGCAACTCTATCCTTAGAAAGTAGCCAGGCTAAACTTATTGCACTTTGTGGAACATTATATTTAAGACTTAATTCATAAGCTCTTTTAACAATAGGAAGGTCTATATCTTTAGTACTATCATATTTGCCTATAGCAAAATTATCTATTTTACTACGGTTAGTATTTGCATCCCATAATCTTGAAAGTCTTCCTCCAGCTAAAGGTGAATAAGGTGTTGATGATACATTTTCTTCTTTTAAAAGTTTCATCATTTCACGCTCTTCTTCACGATAAATAAGATTATAGCGATCTTGCATTGAAGCAAATCCATTTAAATTGTGATATCTAGCATAATCTTGCATTTTAGCAAATTGATACGCATACATTGCACTAGCACCAATGTATCGAACTTTTCCTTCCTTTATAACTTCATTTAGAGCATCCATGGTCTCACTTATTGGAGTTGAATAATCAAATCTATGAATAATTAAAAGATCGATATAATTTGTGTTTAATCTCTTTAATGATTTTTCGACCTCTCTATGAATTGCTTCTTTCGATGACTTCCCTTCATTAAAATAAACTTTTGTTGCAATTATTACTTTATCTCTTGAAGTTAATTTATTTATTGCTCGTCCTAAAAACTCTTCGCTACTACCATTCGAATAGCAATTAGCAGTATCAAAAAAATTAATGCCTAAATCTAAAGCATGTTTAATAATTTTTTCGCTATCTTCAAAACCTAAAGCCCAGTTTTGCATTCCACTTGCATTACCAAAACCCATACAACCTAAACAAATTCTAGAGACATTTAAATCTGAATTACCTAATTGATGATATTCCATAAATTACCTCTAAAATAACTGACATAATGTCAAATATTATTATATAATTAATCGATATTATGTCAATAATTTAATAAAACAAATTCTGATTTAAAAATTTCATGGAACCAACAAGACTATAAAAATTAATTAAAAGTGTAAGAACATCGTTTGGTATAAAATTATTAATAAATCGCTTTTCAAAATTGGTTAATTTATCCTTATTATAATAAGCTTCAGCAATGCCACCGTTCATTGCAGCAATCGTATCGGTGTCCCCACTTAAAGAAACTGCTTTTATAATTGAATCTTTAAAATTTTTCGAGATTAAAAATGTATAAATAGCTCTAGGAACGGTTTCTTCACAAGTTGTAGAATAATTTATGGTTCCAAGCAAATCTTTATAGGAAAAAGTATCAATATTTGGATAATAATGACTAACAACATAATTTTTTATATAGTCTTTTTTATATCCGTTTAAGGTTAAATAAATCGATACTGAGATTGCTTCTGCACCTTTAATTCCTAAAGGGTGATTATGAGTAATTTCGCTAACTATTCTAGATAAAATTTTGACTTCATCAAGTGATTTAGCAAGATAAGCAATTGGAGAGATTCTCATTGCAGAACCATTGCCAAATGAATTATAAGGCGATTTATTTTTGCTATAACACCACTTTAAAAACATCTCTCCAAATCCAGCATCAGGATTATTTTGCCCACAGATACTAAATGCATTGATTAAATCATCTTGGATTTTATTTAAACTATTTTGATCAAAAAGAATTGGATAATTATTAATTAGAACCTTAATGACTTCTAAAGTTAGTAAAGAGTCATCGGTCATTCTATTTCTTTTATCAAAAATTTTTATTTTCTTTGGTCTAAATAATAAATTTTCATATTTAGAACCAACTAAATCACCTATTATTGTTCCTAACATATTTATTTAAGCATACATTTAAAGATTATTATTCGTTCCGCTTTTTAAATACTCTATTAAGACATCGCTAATTATATAATTAGGGAATAATTCATAATTAGTGCAATATAGATTTCCGTTTCTATCAGTCCACTCAGCTACATAAGAAATAGTTGCACCATAATAAAAACCATTTTCATCAATAGAAACATCGTTATTAATAAAATATCTTAATGCATTGTTACCTCTATAAAAATTAACTTGATTAGGTGTTAAAGTTAATAAAGCTATCGCATTACTAAAAGGACAAACTTTAATTAAATCTCCATAAGTAAAATCACCTTTATAAACATTTCCTCTAATTCCTGCGGTATTATGGATTCCGATATAAATATCATGATTACCAAAATCATATTTATATTCATTCATAAACCATAGTAAAGCTTGGCAAACAATTACAGTAAATTCACTTTCAGAATAATCATTTTCAAAAGTATAGATCACATCATTACTATCAGTAATGACATCACTATATTTATTTACTAAATTAGCAATTTCTTCATTTTCAGTCTTGCAATTATTAAAAGCATTTATAACATTAGTTTCTATAGTATCGATATCAATTTCGTATTCTTCGAAGTTTTTTCTAATAACATTAAACTCTATATTTCCAATGTATTCACCATTTTCTCCAGCTTCGATAAATGGAACATCGTTATAAATACCCTCTTTTCTAAGATGATCGTGAGCAAAAACCATGGCATCGACATACTTTTTATTAGAAATATCGCTTATCGTGGTTAATTCGTAATATTTAGAAGGTACTCCATTGTAACCTTCAAAACCACCATCATGAGATAAAAATATAACAATGTTACAACCTAATTCGTTTCTTAAATAATCACTTTGTTCTTTAACATACGGTATAGGGTTAACAAAATCAAATTTATTACTAATCGAAGCTAAAATTGATGAACCTATTCCTTCCATGATGCTACCGATAATTCCTACTTTTAAATTTGATTTATTAATTACAGTATATGGCAAAGTAAATTCAACATTCTCATTAGTATTTTTATAAAAAATATTATTACCAAGTAATGGAAATTCCATTACTTTTAGATTTTCTTTTATTGCTTCAATATCCCAATCAAACTCATGGTTACCAATAGTCATTGCATCGAAACCTATTAGATTCATCGCTTCAGACATTATTACACCTTTTGTATCGTTAGATTCAAGCCCACCTTGCCACATATCTCCAGCACTTAAAATTAATGAATCTTCATTTTTTCTATCAATCAAATAATCTCCAATATAAGCTATGCCAGCTTCATAATTATCAGAATTTCTTAAAAAAGATCCGTGTGTATCGTTTATTGTATAAATATTAAATTCCCTAAAATCACCGTTATTTAACTTTTTATTTACTTCAATCTCATATGATAAATCAGGATAACCATCACTTTTTATTGATACATTATAAGTTCCTATTGAATTTAAAACTTCCCCTTCATTTATACTTAGCGTGTAATTAGTAATTTCATCCATTGTATTATTATCAACTAAATATAACCCATCACTATTAAATTTATCACCAATCTCAAAATAAATTTGTGGTTTATTTTTTATCATCATCCCTTTTTGATTTAAAACAGTAATTTCAAAAGAATTCTTTTTAAGTCCATCACTAGTAACATAGATTTCTATTTTTCCTGCATGAGTAAAAATGTGCCCTTCTTCAATTGAAAGTTCATATTCATTTAACACATTTACACCATCAGTAATGATTAGACCATCACTATTAAATGTTTCACCAATTATATATGTTGTTTTATTAGGCAAGTTTTTAATAACAACACCATTAGGTTTTACATTTATAGTAAAAGTTATATTATCAAAATATCCACTCTTTTTAATACTAATAATTAAATTTCCTGTACCAAAATTTAATATAGTGCCATCGCTAATTAAATTATCTCCGATATAAACACCATAGTCATTTATTTCCTCTTTAGTTAAACTGTCAATAAGTTTTAAACCATTTAAGTCAATCGTTTCTCCTAAAAAATATTCAAGTTTTAAAGGCTTTTCCTCTAAAATCATAACTTTTTCATTTACAACCTTAATACCATAACTTATATCTTCATAGCCAACTCTAGATATAACAACATTAAAGTTGCCAGTTTCGTTTAAAATAAATCCTTCTGGAATACTTATATTAAAATCAGTTATAGAA
>JADIMY010000094.1 GCA_017694345.1 Candidatus Onthovivens merdipullorum
CTATAAAAGAAAAGGCTTAATTTGTCAGTCTAATTATAAAATTTTAAAAACAAAATTTAAGCAAACAAAATACGTAGTATTTTAGTATCAAAAAGAATTAAGAAATAAAGAAAAATATTGATGTTTTTAGAAAAAAACTTTGCAAAAAGCCACTTAAATGTGTAAAGTATTGTTAGGTGAAAGAGCTTTAGACAAGTTGAGTTTAAGATTGATGCACAAGCAAAATCGATTAAATGGACGCGATTACTTAAACCAAATAGAAGTGCCATAAAAGAATGAAAACGCTATAAAAGATAGCGGTGAATATTAAAATAACGGCTTAATAAAAGAAGCTAAGTGAAGTAAAGCGCATTTAAGGAAACTGGTTTTTAAGGAAATCTTACTATATTAATTTATTGAAGATTAGGCGTTAGGAATTAGAGAAGAGGAAGGTACTTGCATCAATCAAGAAATTCAAATACAGAAAAGAAATAACAGGCTAAGAATCACCGACTTTTTGAAAAGAAAGTTTTTATAAGAAATAGGCTTATAGAACGTTAATGAAGAATTCATCATTTACTTATTTTGACGTTAACAAGTTTTAAAAATTTCAATTTTTTAAGCTAGTATTTCTTCGCATACTTCAAACTTAATGAAAAAACTTTCCAATAAAGAAAAGTGCTCGCTTTCGCTTAACAAGGAAAGCTAAAAATCTCATATTTATAAGTAGAAAAAAGAGCGATTTTTAAGGCAAAATCGCCCATTAATCTGTTTACAATGCTAGTAGATTTACCTATAATTTTTTATATGAGAACCAACGGAATATTAATGGCAATAAGCTCTTTACCTGGAGATTTTGGGATTGGAGATTTCGGTGAGAGCGCCTATAAATTTGCGGATTATCTTAAAAAAGCAAATATCAAAATTTGGCAAATCCTCCCTTTAAATCCTACTGGTTATGGAAATAGTCCATATCAATCAAGTTGTGGTCATGCAATTGACTCAATTTATATCGATTTATATGAATTAGCAAAAGAAGGATTAATCGAAACGCCAAAACCTTTTAACAAAACAAAAAAATTAATTGATTATCCTGCAGTTAGAGAGCATAAGGAAAAATATTTAAGAGAAGCTTTTAAAAATAGTAAAAGTTTTTTAGAAAAACAAACATTTAAGAAATGGATTAAGGATAATCCTTGGGTTGTTGATTATGCTCAATTTACTGTTATCAGCTTAAAGAACAACTATTTAGATTGGTGGTTCTGGGACAAAAAAGAACGTTATGCTCACTATAAGCATGAATTCGATTTTACACCATTTAATGAAGAGATTTTATATATTGAGTGGTGCCAATATGTTGCTTTTAAACAATTTAGGAAGTTAAAAGAATATATTAATAAATGTGGAATTGAACTTATGGGCGATATTCCATTTTATGTTGGTGGAAATAGCAGCGATTGTTGGTCAAATCAAGATGAGTTTAAGCTCGATGAAAACGATGTGCCAGAACTTGTAGCTGGTGTACCACCAGATTATTTTTCAGCAACTGGTCAAAGATGGGGTAATCCAATCTATGATTGGGAATATATGAAAGAAGATGGCTTTACTTTCTGGATGGAACGCATTGAATTTGCTGCAACTTTATTTGATATAATCCGTATTGATCATTTTAGAGCCTTTGATACATATTGGGCTGTTGATGCCGAATGTGATACAGCAATTGTTGGTGAATGGAAACACGCTTATGGGGATGAATTATTTGCTAAATTATTTGAAAAACATCCTGATATAAAAATTATTGCCGAAGATTTAGGCGATTTATTCCCAAGTGTTCTTGAATTAAGAGATAAGTATCATCTTAAAGGTATGAATGTCTTAGAATTTACAATTTTCAATCCTGAATTCGAAGTCAAAGAAAATCAGATCATCTATTCTGGAACACATGATAACGACACTTTACGCGGATGGTACAAAAATCTTAAAGAAAATGAACTTGAACTTTTAAAAATAATCTTAAGAAGAGATAAAGTTAAGGGAAGAAGTATCAAAGATAAACTTTTCAATTTAATTTTTGGTTCAATTTGTGATACAGCTATCATTCCAATTCAAGATTATCTATGGAAAGACAACGATACTAGAATGAATGTACCAGGAATTTTAGGTGGTACTAACTGGGCTTATAAATTAGCTGATTTTACTGAATTTATCGAAGTTATTCCTTACATTAAAGAGTTAAACAAAAAATACAATAGATGAAAAAAATTGCATTAATATCGCTAGGATGCGCAAAGAATCAAGTTGATAGTGAAGCGATTCTAGGGCTTTTTAAGAAACCTTCTTTTGAGATTACAAATGATTTAAATGAAGCAGACGCAATAATTATTAATACTTGCGGGTTTATTTTAAGCGCTAAAATTGAAAATATTAATACTATTTTGGACGCTTTAAAGTATCATAAAAAAACTATTGTTGTTGGCTGTTTAGTTGAAAGATATTTAGATGAATTAAAAAAAGAAATACCAGAAGTAGATTTATGGATTCCTTTTAAAGATGAGTATCAAAAATTACCTGGGTTAATCTCTAATTTATTTAAAGATGAAGAAAGATTGCCTATTTTTGATTTAAATGAAAGAATCAACAACGATAAAGCTATTACCTACTTAAAAATTGCTGAAGGATGCGATAAATTTTGTGCATATTGTGCAATACCTTATATTAGAGGTCGTTTTTATTCTTATCCTTTATCAGAACTTGTAAATTACGCTAAAAAAGTTGCCTTAAAAGGTGTTAAAGAACTTGTTTTAATCGCTCAAGATCCAACAAGTTATGGAAAAGATTTTAAAGATAATAAAGTCAATTTAGTTTCTTTATTAATAGAACTTGCGAAGATTGAGGGGATAGAGTCGATTAAAACTTTATATATGTACCCTGAAGGAATTAGCGATGAATTAATTAACTTTATAAAAACAAACGAAAAATGTTCGCATTATTTTGATATTCCTTTGCAACATATAAATAACAAAATCTTAAAATCGATGAATAGAAGAGATGATAAAAAGACGATTATCTCTTTAATTAATAAAATCAGAAAAGAAATTCCTGATGCAATTTTAAGAACTACATTAATTGTCGGTTATCCTGGTGAAACAAAAAGAGAATTTGAAGAACTTAAAAAATTTGTTCAAGAAATTAAGTTCAATCATCTAGGCGTTTTTACATATTCTCCTGAAGAAGGAACTAGAGCGTATAAATTACCTCATCAGGTTAGAGAAACCACTAAAAATAAAAGAAAAAAAGAAATAATGGAGATTCAATCACGAATTTCTTATGAGTTAAATAAAGAAATTATTGGAAGAATCTTTAAAGGAATTATCATCGACAAAAAAGAAAATGAATATTTAATAAGTTGCGATTATAATGCCCCAGATGATGTAGATGGCAAAGTTATTCTTTTAAAAAATAAAGAACACAATATTGGCGATATAGTTAAAGTTAAAGTATCAAAAGCCTTTGTTTACGACTTATTGGTCGAAGAAATATAAAAAAATAGACATAAATAAAAATATTTTTCGAATTTTTTAAAAAAATCAAAAGTAATCACCTTCTAGTATAGTGAAAGGAGGTAATTTGCTATTGAGTGTTTAAAAACACTTAAATTTCAACAATAAAATTAAAAGGTAAGCAATATTAAATGAATATATTTTCGTGCGATTGGCGCGCAATGGTTGAATAAACTAAGTTGAGAAATCAACACAAGATTGCCTTCTTTTAATTTTATAAATGAATATAGTTGATTTTTATTTATGTCTGGATTAACAAAAATGTATTTAAAGGTCGACCAATATCGACTATATCCCAATAACGAAGAGAAGAAAAAGATAGATAGGGAGCTAAATTTTTTCAAACGTTTATATGCGTATTTACAAAAAGCGGTAGTCAAAAGATTTAATATTGGCATCAATGAAAGAAATAAGATTGAACCGAGTTTAATTAGACCATTAATTTTAGGAATAATTAAAAAGTTTAAAAACGACACAAGATATGATTTTTCATCATATTGGGCAGATGATCATTTTAAATATGCTGCAGATAAAATATTTCTAAAGTATGAAAAGAAAAAGTTTAATATCGATAAAAGCAAGGATAAAAACAATATTACAATAACATATTATGATAAAGTTACAGTGAAATTATCTGCTCTTACATTAACAATGAATAAATCTAAAGCGTCTTTTATTAACGGATTTGAAGCTAAAATTAGACCAAAAAACATTTATTTAAGAAGTTATAAAACTATATTTTTATCCAGGATTTGCGGGAAATATTATTTAAATTGCTTAAGTTATGGCTATAGAGAGAAATTAAAAGCTGAAGCAAAAGTATGTGGAATAGATATCGGGCTTAGAACTAACTTCACGGTTGTTGATAGCAACGGCAATTGTACGACCTATAATTTAGATAGGTCTAAAATAGATCGATATTATAATAAAATTTTATGTTATCGAAAGTTCATTCAAAATGCTTTAGCTAAAAATGGAAATAACGAGAAAACAAAAAATGTTATCAAGTTAAATACAAAAATTACTAGTCTTTATCTGAAAATTGATCATTATCGAACGTATATTTATAATCGAATTGCCGAAGATATTTGTAGAAAATATGAATATATTTGTATCGAAAACTTCGACTTTAGTCATATCTATACGAATTATGAAAATTTCCGAAGCATTTATAATAAATATGCGTTTGCATCTTTTTATAGATACTTGTACATGAAAGCCGAGAAGTACAATAGGATAATTTGCAAAGCTGATCGCTTCTTCCCATCCAGTAGAATTTGCTCTGGATGTGGGTTGGTTCATGAAGAAATGAATGATA
This sequence comes from Candidatus Onthovivens merdipullorum, assembly GCA_017694345.1. Lineage (GTDB taxonomy): Bacteria > Bacillota_I > Bacilli_A > RFN20 > CAG-826 > Onthovivens > Onthovivens merdipullorum. The sequence continues at coordinate 4,858 of JADIMY010000094.1, forward strand.
TGAGCAATTTTAAAGATAAACTTGA
>JADIMY010000095.1 GCA_017694345.1 Candidatus Onthovivens merdipullorum
AGTCTTAACATTTAAAATCCTCACTAATTTCAACAAATAAAATTATAATTAAATCTATTAAATTATGTTAAAAAATAATAAAGAAAATTTACTAAAAATCTAAAATAAAAAGTATTTACTTATCGTAATTAAGTGATAAAACTTTTGAATTATTTATAAAAAATATATTAATAAGAAAACTATTAAAAAACTAATAATTAAGGAAATACTAAAAACAAGTATATAACGAATAATATTCTTTCTTCTTTCTTTATCCATTATTTAATTACTCCATAAATTTTACTAGTATCAACATTTTCATTTAATGGTGGTATTTCGTTATATTCAGTTTGAGATAAATTAAAAATAGATTTACCATAACCTAAAGTCGATACATCTCCAACAATCGATTTAACACTATATTCTTCTCTAGTAATTATTGAACTTAAATAAAAATCGCTAGTTAAAGACATTTTTAAACCAACTTTTGTAAAGACTGGTGGTTCTTCTTGTTTAATAATTGAAGAAGCTCCAGGATAAGAAGTCGTTGTTTGCATATATTTAGCGTAATTAATAACACTATTAGGAGATAAATTTAAACTTAATAAATAACCATCGCCATCTTTAACTATTGAACTATTAAATGTTTCATCACAAATTTTAGTTTCTTCGTTGAGCATAAAAACATCATACAATTCATAATTTAAAAGACTAAATGGTTCAATAAAATATTTTTCTTTATATTCGTTCGTTGTTAGAGTTAAAGTTTCACTAGGTTCATAAAAATTTGCTTTGTTATAACTACTAACTTTATCTTTACCATAAGAGTTATAAACCTTTAGATTAAGAAAATTATCACTACTATTTTCAATTCTTTGAGCATAGTTACAATTAGATGAATAAGAGATAACTTCTTTCATTAAACTATCATTATATTTTATATAAGACGAGGTTGTTCCCTGTTTATTTTTAATAAAATAAGCATTAGATATTGCTTCATTATAATTTTGTACGGTATAAAAATCTAATTCATTAACTCTAAATAAAGCAATTCGAGCTAAATCTATAATACTAAATAAATCTTTTAACTCTTGACTAGTGAAATCTATTTCACTAAGTGAATCATAATTTTTAGTGTACTCTAAAAATTCATTATAAGTATCATCGTTTATTTCACCATTAGCAATAAAATTAGAAGTAATTTTATTTAAATAATTACCGTTTTCATCGATAAATTCTTGATCGATGAAAGATCTAAATTTATACTCGTTATCTATAGTTGGAGATAAGATATATTCATCATTTATATAAACTTTATCTAAATAATAGTTATCTTCAGGTTCTATTACTAAATCAATAGTTCTTCCAAAACTTGTTTTTAAACTTTCTACTTCTTTATTGTTGTTATGAATTTTAATATCTCCATTTTTTATATTTTTATCTATAGAAACTAAAATATTAGAATCCATATTAAAGTTACTACTCTCAATATAATAAGTAGTAATTACATTAATCCCTTCTATTAAATTAAAAGAAAAATAATTATCAATATTAGGTATAAATTTTTCGTTATTTATATCGATATATAATAAGGTATATTTATTATCTAATATATTAATATCAAAACTAATTGTTTCATTAATATTACCTTCTAAATTCTCAATATTTATTTTTCCTATTTCATCGTTATTTTTTAATAAGATACTAGAAGGATAAATAATATTATTTTTAATACTAGGTTTAGTATTTAAGCCAACTAGATATCCTGATATAGTCCCTAATATAACACCTACTATTCCTAAACTAATTTCTTTAAATAATACTTTCTTTTTCATTTCTATAATTTTAATTAAGATTTGCAAGAAAAACAAGTAGAATATTAAAAACAAGTATATCTAGTTTTTAATACTAAATATTAAAGTATTACTTGTTTTATATAAAAATTTTGTTTAAAATATCAAAATGTAAAAAGGAGAATTAAAAAATGAAAAATAGATTAAAAATAGTCTTATGTAGTTTACTATCGTTTACCGCTATCTCTTTAGTTGGTTGTGATATTAAAATTGAACCTGATAAATCAATTATAAATATTTCTAATGGTATAATTGGTGGAGATCTTAGACTTGACGGAAATATTGAAGAAGTTAATGTTGGAGATGATGTTACAGTTCATATATTAACTGATGCTGGATATACTTTAGATAATCTAGTTGTTAATGGTGAAGTAATTGAAAATGTAACTGATACTTATACTTTTGAAGCAACTTTACCTGAATACTATTTAGATGCTCACTTTTCTTTAATTGAAAATGCTTCAAGTTTAACAATCAGTGGAACTTCAATGATTGGAATAGATGAAACTTCTACTTTAAGTTATGAACTTTATGGAGCAGGTAATGTTTTATCTTGGTCAAGTAGTGATGAAAATATATTAACAATTGATCAAAATGGTACTATTAAAGGAATTAATCCTGGTATTGCTACAGTAACTGCTACTTCTTTATATAATGAAGATTTAAGTGCAAGTAAAACAATCTTTGTAATGCCAACTTACTTTGAAAATATGGTAAATTCATTTACTAATGTTGATTTAAATGAAGGTATGCAAGTAACTGGGAATTTATCCTTATCAGTTGTTGGATCGCCTTTAAATGTTCCTGTACAAGTAAGTATTAAAAATGACGCAACAACAGTTATTCCTGATATCTATATAAATATTGATACATCTGATTTTATGGCTTCAATGATGGTTTCTGTTATAGCACAAGTAACCGGTATCTTTAGTTCTTTTGGAGAAATTGATTATTCAAATAGTTTTACTGGAATTGAAATATTTCTTCTTGACGGAAATAATATTGAATTTGTTTTAAATCAAAATGTTAATAACGCATCAACTGCTACAGCTTATACTTCTACAACCGTTGGAAGTGCCTTAGGTAATTTGGTTATTGAACTTTTACCTTTAATTACTCAATTAGGTTCTAGTGATGAAAGTTTGTCATTAAATTTAGATGCATTAATTCAAATGTTAGCTAGTTTTATTACAATTAGTAACACTGCTGAAGAAGGTATCTTTCTTAATGATTATGCTATAACTGCTATTAAAGAACAAGGTATTTGGACAATGATTATTAATTTAATAGCAGGTGGTTTAGATAGTAATTTAGCTCCTGTGATTTCTCAAGTTTTACCATCACAAATCGGTGAATTGAGTTTAACTTTCGTAGAAGAAAATAATGCATTTCAATCTACTACTCTTTCTTTAAAAGGTTTAGATGAAACAACTAATGAAAAAACTAATTTCTTAGATATTACATTAAATGCTCCAACAACTTTAGAAGAAAACTATTTCACTACTTTAGAAACAAAATTAGCTACAATTAAAGAAACTTTAAATCAATAAACTTTCTTAAAAAACTGATATTTCAAATAAAAAGGGGCTGTCAAAAAAGTCAAGTTGACTAATTAATTGGCAGCCTTTTTATTTTTTTACAAGATGTAATAAATTATATTCCTAATATGCGTAATTACTAAAATATCAAGTTATCTTATTTTATTGAATGTATTTTTCTGTTCTTCAATTCTTTCTATTTTTATAATTACAGGTCTAAGTTCATCATTACAAGAAACAATTGCTGTTCTAGGATACTTTTTAGTATCAATCTAATCATCAAAATACCAATCATTTGATATATTACATAAAGCAAAGACATATTGATAGATTGCTTTCCAAGCTTCATCACAAAATCCATTAGGTTTACTATAATCACTATAAAACTTCTCCTTCTTTCGTTAAAGGACAAACTAGTAATCCTTTAACTCCATATTCTTTAGCTAGTTCTTCTTGATAAGTTGTTTTTAATATCGTTATTTTGCATTTTTTCATCGTAATGAATATGTCTAATAAAATAATACCTAGTATTCTTGATTTAAAAAGACTAGGAAACCATGTTTCCTAGTCGTAATAGCTTTCAATATATTAACAATATTCAAAATAATTAAAGAACTATATTACTTAATTTGCATATATTGTAGTAAATTTATTTAGGGTTAAATAAAAAGTGACGAGCAATAACAAATTAATTATTAATTTGTGTTCATCATAAATGATCATACGGTTAATTTAAATTAACCACCCGTCACTATTAGCAATTTATATCTTATGAATTTAAATGTCAAGAAATAATAATGCTTTCTACTCAATTATTGATTTTCCTTAATTATTTGAAAAAATCTTCCTCAAATAATTTGCCTAGGGACAATATAATTAATCTTTTGCTTTTGGTTTAGATAGCCATCCTAATTTGAAAGCAAATTCACAGAGCTCGTCCTTATTTCGTAGATTTTTAATATGATGACATAAAAGATTACCATTCGCAAATTCAACAACGATATTTTCGTTTGGATATTCATTTATCAAGCACCGTAAATAAATACTAGAAAAAGGATTTGATTTTAAATAATTAATCTCATCTCTAATATCAGTTAAATCACTAAAATTAATACATTCATAATGGATAACAAACAAAGATAAATTTTGCTTGATATTTTGTTCAGAGGAGCATTTACTTGCCTTCTTGTTAATCGCCTCCATTATTTGCAACTTGCATTAATCATGGCTAGGTAAAGATGTTGTAATTGTACGGCATCCATTAATCTCGCCAAGTACAATATCATTTAGACCATAAGAATCTGGGCTATTCTTATCATGTGAAAAGTAATGCGTGATTGCTTTTTGTCTTTTGCCGCCAAATGAATCTATTGCTCTAGTTACTTCAATCCATTTATCACCAATAACATAATCAGGAAAAGAATTTAAATCTTTACGTTCTTCTGCCACTCTGTGCCAATCAATATCTGGTATTACTTGCCCAAGACAATGTAAAGCAAATAATTCAACGTATTCAGTCCTACAAAAATATGTTTGCGAATATTTCATATATTTATCTTCAAACAACGGTCGATTAATTTACATAAAAAACGAAATCATCATAACTTAAAGCAAAAATATCAAGTATTTTTTTAATTGTTCTTAATATATCATTAAAACTCTTATTCGTTTCTATATAGATGCCTGAATTACTTATCTCTTTTCCATCTGTTAGCAAAGTGGAATTCAGAGAAAACAAAACTTTTTGCGAATTCTCAGGAATAAAATTTTGTCTAGCGAGATGTAATAATTTATCAGGTTCTAACTCGTTTAATATTTCGCAAACACTTACTAGCATTTCCGTAGCACTTCTTACTTCTCTATTTTCTCCAAGTAAAATAAAACTTTTGGCTTTTTTTCCAGTGAAATCAACATTTTCATCAAGGCTATGCCTGCCACTTCCGTCTTCTTTTTTAATTTTCTTAAATTCATCAGGAAGTCTTAACTCAGACAATAGTTTTGAACTTAGTCTTTCTGCTCTTGCTCTTATAGCTTCTTCATTCCAATGCTCTTTATCAATAATGTCGGAATTTAAAAATACGAATTTTGATCTTACTTTTATCATATTTTTTTCTATAAATGGCTTGTCAAATAATTCACTATTGTAACCTGTAAGAGTTAAGTTGCCTAATGTATGAATATACTTGTCCCACACATAGTAAAAGTTATCACCTATTTCTTTATGCCATTCCTCACTATCTCTGTTTTGAGACATCAAATGCTCAATCGTTACATCTTTGTTTATATTTACCGTTTCTTTTAGCGTATCTATACCATTTTCCAAGATTTTAAGAAGTAATCTGCATGAATCTCTATTTTGATAAATATCCGCATCCCCTTATGTACATTTTATATCCGTGATTAACAGTTCAAAAACCTGGCTTAAATCGGCAAAAATTAAAAAAGACACTTCGTTATTGCTACGAAATGTTGTCTTTTTCAAGATGGTGCCGTCAACAAGATTCGAACTTGCGACCTACTCATTACGAATGAGTTGCTCTACCAACTGAGCTAAGACGGCACTAAAATAATTATATCAAGATTCAGGGTCAGTTTGAATATATTTAATATATTCGTATTGTTTATAAGAAGAAGAGATTCTTACCATTTCTTTATAACATTCATCTCTAAGATAAAGTTTATTTTCTCTTTCACTAAGTTCTTTTTTAGGATAGATAGTTTTACCGATAATTATTTTAATATTTGGCTTCTTTTTAAATTTAGATTTATAGTAAGTCGTAACAATTGGAATAACTGGAGCATTTAAACTAGCAGGATAACGAAAAGAAGTCGCACTAAATGGTCTAATTTTTGTGTAATAAGGTAAAACATGTGCTTCAGGAAAAATTAATATATCTTGCTTTTTATCAATATAATATTTAATCGCTTCCATAAAATTTTTCATAGCATGAATGTTATTAGGAATTGGAATATAACCTAATTGATGAATAAAATGTTTTCCAATAGGAATCGAAGTTGAATCGCTATAACCAATTGCATTTACTCTTTTATGACGCTCGACATAGCTTTGAATCGTAAAAAAATCAAAGACATTAGTATGATTTGAATAAATAAAAGCACCGACTTTTCGAGTTTTTTTAAGTTCTTTTCGATTTATTACTTTAATACCTCTAATTTTACAAACAATAGTCAAAATAGGTAATGCTATTAAATAATAAATGATAAAAGAAAATAAAGCGTAAATTTTTTGTCTTATAAAAGGATATTTTTCACTTACAATAGGTCGAGTTAGATGATTATTCATAAAATCATCATTTAATATATCTTCATAAAAACAAAACTTTTTATTATTAATTTTAATAAGTTTTTTCATTTTTTCTTTAAATCCTTATTAGTAACATTTCCACTATGTTCAATTTTTACCCAGTTCTTCCTTTTCTTTTTATGAATAAATCCATCAATAAAAGCTAAAGCAAAATCAATAAAAAAGAAAATATAAGTGAAACATATTTTAAAGATTGTTTTAGGTTTAAACTTTAAATTTTTATTATCTAAGCCAATTGCAATTAAAGAAGCAAAAATAAAAGAACCATATAAACAAAGTAGATTAAATAAAGCGTGCCCTCCAACCCATAAAGCAGCATCCCATGTATCAAAAATACAAGCAAAAATAAATAAGAAAAATAAGGTTATAAAAGCTAAAAATTCAACAATAACAAAAGTCGCAAATGGCCAAACTGCTAAGGAATATTCAATAATCCCTAACCTTCTAGTCTTTTTACCATACATCACACCTTTTTTATATTTACTTTTATTTTCCACAAAACCAAAGACCCATCTAATATGCTGGCGATGCATGTATTTAAAAGTTGTAGGTTGTTCATCATAATACATCGCATAAGGATAGTAATGCATTTTAACATTATGATAATAGCTGTAAGTTGTTAAAGCGACATCTTCAGTTAAGCCTGTCCAAATCCAGCCACCTGCATCATCGACAACTTTTTTATCAATATAATAACCAGTTCCAGTTAAAGTGGCTTTATTAAAAAACTTACTACGACCTTTAGAAGTAAATTGATTCATAAAAGAAAATAAAGTAGCACTACAAGCACTAATCCAATTTTCTGTTGAATTAGTAAAATTTCTATACCCAACTCCGATTTGATATCCCTTATTTTTAACATCATTAAGAAGATAAATATAATCTTCACTAACGATATTATCAGCATCAAAAATCATATAAGCATCATAATTTTTGTTTAATCCATTTATATATTCGATTACTTCTTTTAAAGCGAAGCCTTTAGTTCTTTTATTTATTAAATCTTTTCTAATATAAACATTATAACCGAATTTTTTGGTGATATTAAAGGTTGGATCATCTTTGCTTTCAATAATCACATAAACATCGAAATATTCTTTTGGATAAGTTTGTTTTTTTAAAGATTCTAAAATATGGGTAATAACTTTATCTTCATTCCTAGCTGGTATTAAAATTGCATATTTATAAAGTTTTTTACCTCTAGGAAAACGAGGACTTTTATTAAATGCTTCAATAAAATAAAGTATTAAAGGAAGGCTTAATAATAAGAAGATTATTAAGGCACAAACTATCGCAATATCAAAGCAATTAACTACAAACTCATAATCAATCATAAGTAAATATTACCATATTTAAAAAACTTATTAAATAGGTAAATTAGATATTTTAGTTTTTAATACTAGATGTACTTGTATTTAATATTCTTTTTTTAGAAATAGGTGTTTTGTTAGAAAAACTATGCAAATACTAACTAAAATAAATAAAATCGGAATTAAATATAAAAGTAAATAATAGGTTAAAGTATTAGCAGAAAAGACAGTAATTAAAGTAAAAACACCATATCCTATACCAACAATAAAGAAAGATAAAATTGTTAAAACAAAGCTACTTTTAATTCCACCAAGCCATATTGTTAATAGAAAAATTATAAAGTCATGAAAAGTAGTATATGCAAAGTTAAATAGTAAAAATCCTAGTGAAGAAAGAATATCAAACTTATTAAAAATTAGAAAAACAATAAAGTTTAAAATTGCTATTAATCCACATAAAAATAAGATAAAAATTATTTTACTAGTAAATAATTTATTTCTAGTTACTCCATTAGATAACATAAATTTATCAAAGTTAGCTCTTTCATCGATTGATAAATTAGTTAAAACTAAACCTTGAGTAATTGATCCAGAAAAGAAAAAGATTAAAAAGGTAAAAATAAAGGGATCATTTTCTTCTCTTTCAATTCCTAAACTCATAAGAATTAAAAGTAAAGAAACAACAAAATATACCACTAGATAAAATAAAGAATAATATCTTAAGCCATAAAGATCTTTTTTAAATAAACCTAATAACATAATTTATTACCTCTAACAAATAAAACTAGTATTTTCTCAATATTAGAGTTTACAATATTTTCTTCATTAATTAATTCACAGTCTTTATCAACTAATAACTCATATTCATCACTACTTATTTTTTTATAGCGATATATACCTTTAAATTTATTATTAGAATCAAAATTTTTAATTTTAATAACTTTATAGTTATTATAAATATTCTCTTTTGAATCATTTAAAATAATTGAACCATTATGAATAAAAATAAATTCATTACAGATTCTTTCTAAATCACTAATAATATGACTAGAAATTAAAATAGTTGTTCCATTATTTAAATTTTCATTTAATAAAATATCTAAAAATTCATCTCGAGTAAATGGATCTAACCCATTAGTAGGTTCATCTAAAACTAGAAATTTAGATTTTTTAGCGAGCATCACTGAAATATTTAGTTTAGCTTTCATTCCTTTAGATAGTTCTTTAATCTTTTTATCTAGTGGTAATTTAAAGTCATTAATTTGTTTAAGTAATTTCTCTTTATCAAGATTATCAAAAATATCACATAAAATTTTAACTAATTCTTTTATTTTATAATTTTCAGGAAAGCATAATTCATCTAAAATAAAAGCAATTTCAGATTTCTCTATTTCATTTAATTTATCTATATCCTTATTATAAAACTTAACTTCCCCACTATTAGCTTTAACTAGTCCTGCAATAATTTTCATAGTAGTCGATTTACCACTACCATTTTCGCCAACAAAACCAACTATTTTTCCTTCTGATATACTAAAGTTAAGACTATTTAAATTAAAAGTCTTGTAAGATTTACATAAATTATAGACTTCTAAAATGTTCATCAGCAATTATTTATTTAAAGTAAAATAATAAGTTAAAGCACAAAGAGTTTTTGCGTCTTTAATCTCTCCACTTTTAACTAGTTTAATAACTTCATCAAGACTCATTTCAAATATATTTAAAGCTTCGTTTTCATCTAAATGTTGCTTTCTTTTTTCTAAAGAAGTTGCTAAATATAAATAAATCACTTCGTCAGTATAAGCACAGCTTGGATACATTTTCCCTAAATAAACTATATTATTAGCATAATATCCAGTTTCTTCTTCTAGTTCTCTTTTAGCAGTAACTAAAGGATCTTCATCTTTATCACATTTTCCTGCAGGAAATTCATAAATTACTTCATCATAAGGATAACGATATTGTCTTTCGATTAGTAATTTATTATCGCTAGTAAAAGCCATAATACAACTAGCTTTACAGTGTCTAATTAGCTCTCTAGTTGATTCATGACCATTAGGACAAATTACTTTATCCTTATAGACATCAATAATTTTACCTTTATAAATTGATTCACTTGAGATTTGTTTTTCTTTTAATAATTCGTCGTTTTTCATATTTCTACTATTATAAACGATTATAGAAAATTTTCTATATTAATAGCAGATAAATCGATACCTTCTTGTTCTAATTTTAAGTTAGTTTCGAGCATTCTTTTTATTAAGTTATGAAATAAACCAAATTCATCATTTTTAAGTAACTGATTAAGTTTATTTATATCAATTTTAGTTAAAGGCTTAGCATTATCTATAAACTTATTAAATATAGTTTCATCCATTAATAAAGGTTTAAAATCAATATTAGTTTTATTTTTTAAATCGTTAAAAATATAAAAACCGCCAGCATCTAAATCACTAAAATGATAAAATTTTAGATTTTTAGTTGAGTTTTGCAGGTTTTTTAAAAATTTAATGAGATTATTTTTACAAAATCCCTCAGTATAAATTATTAAAGAATTAGGTAAGTTAAAAGCTTGAAAAGTAGTTAAATTTTCTATAGTTATTACTTTATTAAATTTGATATTTTGAATTTTCGAATTAGAAATAATTTCACTAGATATAGCAATTTCTTCATTATTATTAATTAGATTAATACTAGATTCATTAAAAGAAAAATTAATAGATCCTTTTATTCTTAGAAGTAATGAATTTAAATTAATATTATGTTTTAGTAAATAGTCATTAAAAGAAGTTAAGGTATCATCGTACTTTTTTGCTATATCAAATATTTGACTAGCATTATTTTCTAGTATTTTAGAATCATTAAAATGTTTAACACTAAATACTCTTTTACTTACTTCTTCTAAGTTATTTTCAATTTCATTAATGATATTTAACCTAAGAAAATATTCTTTATTATATTTATTTAAAGAATGATTTAATAAAATATCTTTTTCCATTATCGATAACTCGTTATCGATAATTGGATTATTTAGTTTTTTAAATTTATAGATATTTTCTTTAATAAAATTAAGTTTATAAAAAGGATTAGTAATTAAATATTTTTCACAAATTTCATTAATTTTATTAGGGTTTAGAAGGATTTTTTTATTTTTTAAGTTAATTTCAATATAGTTAAGTTCTTTTAAATCATTAATTATATGAGTGATAATATTACCTTCATAACTATTTTTATATTTAAAGTAAAAATCTAAAATTTCTTTATCTTTTACTTTAATATTTTTACCTAAATTAACATTATTGACTTGATTAATTAATGATTCTAGTATTTCTTTTTGTTTATTTAAATACTCGCTGCTCGGCATCATTCACCTCTTCTTTACTCATAATATAGGCACTACATTTATCGCCAATTCTAGAAATACCAATACAAGTATCAACTTCGTTAAAGACACTATTAACTCGGTCACTATGCATAATCATAAATACTTCAACATCGAGTTCTTTAAAAAATTCCATTAAAGGTTCGCATCTAGATTTATCCATATTATTGAATGCTTCATCAAATAAAACTATACTTGCTCTTTCATTATACACTCCGCTTCCTTTATTTTCATCTCCTTCAATAGAATCAAAACTTGCTCCTAAAATGATATAGAATGGAGTTTGTGTTTCTCCTCCACTTCTTTCTTTTAAACTATCACTCATTAAAGATTTAGTATTCTTTTCAATATCTGTAATCTCAATATCAAAATCTAAATAATTTTTATAATTAGAAAATTTATTTAAAACTGTTGAATCGTTATTTTTACTACTTGAGAAAATTAAATTAAATAATTCATTTAATAGTTCTTCTTTTTCATTATCGTAACTGGCAAACTTATCTAAAACTTCTTCTTTATAAACTAAATCCCCAAATTTATTAAACTCATTATCTTTAGTTAAGTTATATTTAATTTGATATTTTTCTTTACCAAAAATACATTTATCTTTACTAAGTCTCTTATTTAATCTTCTTATTAAAGTTTTAGCTTCGTTAATGTCGCGACTAACTTTACCAACAAAATCATCTTTAAACATTTGATGAGCATCTTCTTTATTACGACTTAGTTCATCTTTGGCTTTGACTAAAGCATTATTTTTTAAAGTGTTATATTCTTCATAGTATCGATCATAACCTTCAATACTACATTCAAAATCACTATTAAATTCTTTAGCGTAGTTTATCATTAGTTTTTGTATTTCTTTTGTATACATTGAAATATTGAATTGATTAATTTTCTTTTTCTCTTCAATTTTAGTTTTTGTAGGTATCTCTAAATTATTTTTAAATAAAGGGCCACTTTCAAATTCTCTAATTTTAACTTCGGTTTCTTCTTTTAAAGAGTTAAGATTAATAATTTTATTTTCTAAATCGTGTTGTGATATCAATTTATTTAAAATTAGTTGATCGTTTTCTTTAATTTTATCTTCATAGTTTTTAATTTTTTCTTCAATTGATTTAATGATATTATCAATATCAACAATCATTAAATTTTCTTCTTTTAATTTAGTTAATTCTTTATTTTTCTCTTTTAAGCTATTTGATAGATTATTAAATCTATCAAATATATAGGTATTATTCTTTAAATAAATTATATCGATACTATCGAGGTTTTCGATATCTTTATTAATAGAAGAAATTAATAAGTTAGATTCATTTTGTTCGTTTTCAAGTCTTTCTAATTTATGTTTTAGGTGTTCGATATATTTTTTAATTCTATCTATATCTAAATATGGTTTATTAACGACACTATTAGTTAATGCTAAGTTTTTATAGACATTACCATTATAAAAAACATCCCCATTTAAATTGATATATTTTTTATTATCAATTGGTAAGTTTTTAATGTCAAAATTAGTAATAATGTAACCATTTAATTTTTGATAAACATAGTTATAAATAAAATTATTTTCAATACTTAAAGCGTTAATTAAAGAATTTTCTTCTTCTTTAAATCTATTTTCATCTTTAACAAGTTCTTTTCTAACAATATGTAAAGGAATATAGTCTTTTCTATTAATATAAGTTTTATAAACTTCTAAAACATCTTTATATATTTCTTTTTCACAAAAAAGATCGTATTTATAATTACTTAATAAAGCTTCAATTAAAGGCATATATTGATGAAATTTATTATTTTCAACTTCGTGAATATTTTGAACGAGTAATGAAAAATCTTTTCCTTTAAATTTAGTTGATAATTCTTCAAATAAATCATTAATAAATTTAGGTAAAGAAAATTTATTCGCTTCGTAAGATTTAAGTTCGTTTAAAGTGTCACTATATTTATTTTTTAAAGAAAATAAATTACTTTGTTCTTTAATCTTATTATTAGTTAATTCATCAATCTCATTTTTAATTTTTATTCTTAGCTTTTCAAAATGAGTGTCGAGCTCTTCAACACTTCTTTCTTTTAAATCTTTAATAAATTCAAAAGAATATTTCTTTTCTTTAAATAAAGATATTACATCTTCATATTTTAAGTTAAATTCTTTAAGTTCATTAGTGACATCATTTAACCTATTTTTTAAATTTTTAATCTCACTATTTAAAGCGTTATAAGAAGTATAATCTTCAGTACTAGTGATTTTATAGAGTTCTTCTCGGGCATTTTTAACATCACTATCGAGTTCATTTTTATCTCTATTTAAACGACTTATTTCATTTTTTAAAGAATCTAGTTTTACTGTTAATTTGTCAATTTCATCCAAAAAGCCTGCAAAACTCAACTTATTTTCAAAATATAGATTAGTTTCTAAGTCGTTATTTTCTTCGACATACTTGTTATAACAATCAACAATTAATTTTAAACTATCAACCTGATTTTCAATTCTTTGAGCTCTTTGGTTCAATTCATCATAAGTTTTAAATTTTTCTTCGATACGCTTTAACTCATCACTAATTTTAGAATCATCTAGAAGATAGATTTTAAAAAAGTCGTTAATATTTTCAATTCTATTAAAACTAAGCGCTTTCTTTAAAATCGAATAATACCTTTCACTTGCATTAGAAAAACGAAGCTTTTCACTAACAAATCTTTTTCTTTCATATCTTGTATCTTTCTTTTCTTCTTCAAAAGCACTTCCATAGCCATATTCGCTTTTAATGTCATTAAATTCTTTTAAAGTTTTATTTTCCTTATAAAATATTGAATCATTAGTGACGCTTCCTCCATTTATAGCAAAAAATTTTGAGGTAACATCTTTTTCGCCTTCACCTTTTCTACTTTCTAAATAGGCACATAAAATAAATCTTTCTCTAGATAATTCATTAAAAAATTCTAAAGCGATATAGGAAATAACATCGGTATCTTTTTTTCTTAAAAATTCACTTTGAGTTTTTCCACGGATATAAGTATATAAAGAGCGGTCACTATTTTTTGCACGGTCTCCTTGACCGCTACTTGCGACATTAAAATTATCTTTATCTCCACCACTTAAAACATAATAAAGAGCATCATTTAAAGTTGATTTACCAGCACTATTATTTCCAGCGATAAGATTAATTTTTGAATGATTATTTAGTGATAAAGTGACATCACTAAATAAATGCCAGTTAATTAAACGGATATTAGTTAGATAAATCATTTACTTCATCCTCCTTTTTAGAAGAATTTAAATATTCTTTAATCTTATTATCTAAATCGATTAAAGTATCGTAATTAACAATTTCATTAATCGTTGGATAAATATAGATATCATTATCGATATTCGAACTTAAATCCCCTTTATAATCGATTATTTTTCTTCGACGAAAATATTTTAAAATTGCATTAATATTAGTCTTTTTAATATCTTTATTAGATAAAGGTCTAAATCTATTTACTACTTCGTTTAAAGTAGTTTTAGGAACTCCATCAATTTTATTAACATTATTAAACTCGATAAATAATTTCTTTAAGATTAAAATAACTAAAATTTCATCTTTTTTAAAGATGTAACGATTAGCATACATTTCAAGTTCATTTTCAATAAAAAAATAGGCATTTTCTTTATATTTAAGGGTAAAACCAATTAAGTTAAAGAAAGATTCAAATAATTGACGATTATTTTTAACAAAATTAAAATCCAATCGATCATCTTGCTTTTCATAAATTATAAAATTCGATCCTAATAATTTATTGATGATTTTTTTAAACTTAACTTCATTAGTTTCCCCTAAATTATTAAAGGCATTGTAAAATGCATTAATCGTATATCCCATTATTGTCTCCTTAAGATAAAATTATAAAATTTAAAATAATCTTTATGAATAATTTCATTAGTTACTTCAATCTTATATTCAAAATTTAAATCCGTCGAATGTAAATATAACATAAATATTTCATATTCATTAAATTCATAATTATTAATTAAAGTTAAAGCTTCGACTTCGTTTAGATTTAAAACATATAGCTTCTTATAAATTCTATTAAAATCATTTTTAAATTCATTATAAAGTTCCTTTTTAAGTTTATTTTCTTCTTCAACTGTTAAAGTATTAACATTAACAATAATTTCATCAAGTTTAGTAGAATATTTAGCAGGTTTTTTTAAGCTTAAGGCATCAATATTTCTTAAGTGAACTAAATTATCTTCTAAAACAAAATCGTTTAGATTAGATTTTTTAATTAAATCTATAACATTATTAATTTCATCTCTTAAATCATGATAATCGCTAGATTTATATTCAATCTTAGTTTTTGCTGAACTAATATAGTTATTATCTTTAAAATCAATTGAATCAATTACTTCAAGTAATGTTTTCAAATATGAAAAACATTTAGATAGATTTTCACTAATCAATGCTCTTTCATTATTATAAGCGTTTTGGTATTCAACAGTGTTTTTATTTAGAATACCTTGTCGATCTAAGCTATTTTCAACAATTTTAGAAATCGCATTACCATTATTTAAAAGTTTATCAAACTTATTTAAAATGATTCCTTGCATAATTGCAGGTTTATCTTTAAGTCTAAAATTATAAAAAGGACGAGCGATTTTTAGATTATATCCATTAATGAAATCTTCAATAAGTTTATTTAAATCTTCGTTATTATTAATTCTATTAATATAACGACGAATTCTACTCGAAGAACTACTCAATTGAGACTTAAGTTTTTCAGTATGTTCAATAACATTAACATAATAACTATATAAATTAGTTTGACTATCATTACTTAATAATTTGTCTAATGAATCATTGATAACTAATAAATTTGTACTATATTCGGGTGGATTTTTATCACTACTAGCAATACTTATCATAGATTCAAAGATAGGTCTAGTATATTCATTTAATAAAATGTATTTAGTAAATATTTCATTACGAGATTGATCTTCAATTAGCCAACCAGTATCAACAAATCTTCTAATTTTTATTCTTACAAAATCTAAAATATTTCTGATCTTTTCATCATTAGTATTATCGAAGTAATCATCAAACTTGTTGTAGTCTTTAAATAAATCGTTTTCTTTAGTAAATTTAACTAAATCATCGATTAATTCATCTTTATTAATTTGAGCATCAGTTTTACTTTTAATGATATCAAAGCATTCTTTAAGTAAGTAATAATTAGCATCTCGACTATTTTTATTCATAAAAATAGAAAATAAATTGTCATTTTTATTATCGCTTACAAAATCAAAAAAACTTTTGGTTAAACTCATAAGGTTATTTTACACCAACTAAGGCATTAATAGAATAAAAAACTAGTCATTATGACTAGTAAATTTCGTTTGGTTGCGAGAGATGGATTTGAACCACCGACCTCCGGGTTATGGGCCCGACGAGCTACCAGGCTGCTCTACCTCGCGATATCGATTAACTTTGGCGGAGAAAGAGGGATTCGAACCCTCGCGGGACTTGCATCCCCTATCGGTTTTCAAGACCGACCCCTTCAGCCAGCTTGGGTATTTCTCCTTATACGCTTTAAGCGCTAAGTTATTATAAACTACCAAGTAGCTAATTTCAACAAAGTCTTTTATCAATTGGTGGACCATCTAGGACTTGAACCCAGAACCTAACCCTTATGAGGGGCTTGCTCTAACCAGTTGCGCTAATGGTCCATCGTTTTACACTTTTGGTAGCAGTGGGGGGACTCGAACCCTCGACGCACCGGGTATGAGCCGATTGCTCTAACCAACTGAGCTACACTGCCATAATGGTGGACCCACGGAGAATCGAACTCCGAACTTAAGCTTGCAAAGCTAACGTTATCCCATTTAACTATGGGCCCAGTTCCAAGTGCCTTAATATTATACAAAGTTAAAAAATCTTTTGCAATAATTATTTTAAAATAATAAATCCACAAAAATATATAAGATTTGAAAGGTTTTTGTTCAAAAAAAGTATTTTTGCTTTTGTTTGAAAAAAATAGATTTCAATTTTTTGCTGAAAATATATACTAGATACTAACTGAAAAACTACTAATATTTTCAAACATTCTAATTTCTAGTATCAATGAGAAAGTTATTTAATAAATCAAAAATAAGTTATATAATAACCATATGAAAATTAATTTAACTAAATCTACAGAAGATTATTTAGAAGCTCTTTATATTTTTTCAAAAGAAAGTGATGATAATAGTGTTCATTCATTACAAGTTGCTAAGTTTTTAGGTGTTTCTAAACCTGCCGTAACTAAAGCAATGAATAATTTAGCTAATGAAGGCTACATTTTAAAGTCACTTTATGGCACAATTACTTTGACCGAAAAAGGAAAAGAAATTGGTATGGTTATTTATGATAAGCATTGTACTTTAAAAAACTTTCTTATTAATATTGGCGTTACTGAAGAAAATGCTTCTATTGACTGTTGCAAAATGGAGCATGTTATAAGTAATGAAACTTTCTTAAAAATCAAAGAATTTAATAATAAAATAACTACTAATAAATAAAAGTGGAATTGCTCCGTGCAATTCCACTTTTTCTATTTACCTCTTCTTATATTTTTTATTATATGCTTTTAATAACTTTCCACCTTTTTTCTGACATTCACAACATTCACTAAGTGATTCTTTTTTTACTTTTTTATATATAAAGTAAGATAAAATTCCTAGTACTATTAAAATTGCAATAATCAAAATAACAATATCTATAGCATTCATTAAACTTTTAATACCTTCATATCTCTATATTTATTTATTAAATATATTGCAACTATAGCTAAAGCAATAACTGCGATCCAAATAAATGTTGTCCACCACCAAGTTCCTACTGTATAAATTAAACTAGATACAATATAACTTGTAGCAATCCAGAATAAAAGCGTCCATTTCAAGGTTCCTTTTTTAAGTTCACCTTTAGCAGTTGCTACTGCGGCAAAGCAAGGAATAGTTAACATATTAAAAGCGATAAAAGAAATACCAGCAGCTACATCCATTCCACTACTTTGAATTAAAAATTGCATGGCATCAATTCCATCACCATTAACATCAATACCAGTAGCCCCTAAAGATAAAGCAAGTACAGAAATTGTAGTAATACAGTTTTCTTTTGCTACTAAACCAGTAACAGCAGCGACAGCAAAAACCCAGCCCATACTACCAAGTTGACTACCAAAACCAAGTGGTGTAAAGATAGGTTGAACAAATTTTCCAATTGAAGAAAGAATAGTTTGCCCAATTAAAGTATCGCCAGCTTCTCCAGCACTTTCTTCCCAATCACCAACAAAACGCCAATCCCATGTTAAATGTTGTAATAACCAAATAATTATTGTTGAGAATAAGATAATAGTGAAAGCTTTCTTAACGAAATGTTTGGTTTTGTCCCACAAATGGATCATTAAAGATTTGAATTGAGGCATATGATATGCAGGAAGTTCCATAATAAATGGAGCGACATCTCCCCTCATCGTCGTATTTCTCATTAAAACTAAACAAATAATTGCAACGACCATTCCTAATAAATACATACTAACTGTAATTAAATCAGGATAAGGGAAATTTAAGATGATAGCTAATCCTCCAGCTACTGCAGTTAAAATAGGAAGTTTAGCTCCACAAGAGAAAAATGGAATAACTCTAATTGTTGAAATTCTTTCTTTTTCTTCTGTCAAAGTTCTAGTATTTATAATAGCTGGAACACTACAACCAAATCCCATAATCATAGGCATAAAAGCTCTACCTGAAATTCCTAGTCTTCTAAAAATACGGTCTAAAATAAATGCTACACGAGCCATATATCCTGTATCTTCTAAGAAAGAAAAAGCGAGGAATAAAAGTAAAATTTGTGGTAAAAATCCAAATATAGCAAATAAGCCACCGATTACACCATCACAAATAAAACTTTGGGCCCATCCAGCGGCATGTGCTGCTTCTAAACCTGTTCCAATAAGTCCATTAATCCAATCTAAAAACCCTTGGAAAGCAGTTGTTATCATAAAGCCTGGTGAACTTATAGCACCACCATTAACAAATAATCCTTCAAATGAAGTACCTGCAAATAAAGTTAGAGGTTCTCCTTCTGCATTAAGTCCTCCAACATTAACACCAAAAGTGTTTAAAAGTAGGAAGTCTTCACTAAAAATAAGGTGGAATAATAAAATTAAGATAACTATAAAAATAGGAATACCAGCCCATTTATTTGTTAAAACTCGATCTATTCTATCAGATAAAGTTAATCTTTTTGATTCGCCTTTATTTTGCTTTCTAACTAAACTTTTTGAATAATGCTCGGTGATATATTTATATCTAGCATCAGCTACAAAAGCTTCAAAGTCGTCACCGAAAGTGTCATCCTTGAAACTTTTCTTAAAATCGTCCACAATTTTAACAAGATCTGGATGATTCTTTGTTTCAATTTCATCGTTTTCTATTATTTTAATTGCATGGAATAAAGGATTGTCCACTTCTTTTCCTATAAAAGCTATTTTTACATCATTAATTAAATGTTTTAAATTAGTTCCCTCTAAAACTGATTTTCCTTCTCTTTTTGTTTTTGAAAATTCAATTGCTCTTTTCATTAAAACATCAAGATTTTCTTCTTTTAATGCACTTATTTTAACGACAGGGATTCCTAATTCTTTTTCTAGTTCTTTTTCATTAATCTTATCGCCGTTTTTTTCGACCATATCCATCATATTTAAAGCAACAACAATAGGAACATCCATTTCCAAAAGTTGAGTTGTTAAATATAAATTTCTCTCTAAATTAGTCGCATCAACGATATTAATAACGCAATCTGGTTTTTCATCTAAAATATAATTTCTTGAAATAACTTCTTCTGGTGTGTATGGAGATAAACTATAAATACCAGGAAGATCGACGATATCGACTTTTTCTTCTCCTTTTTTATATGTTCCTTCTCTTTTATCAACTGTTACTCCAGGCCAGTTTCCAACATGAGCAGTTGAACCAGTTAAAGAATTAAAAAGTGTTGTTTTTCCTGAATTAGGATTACCAGCTAAAGCAAAACGAATCATTCTTCAACCTCCATCTCTACTAAACAAGCTTCACTCTTTCTTAAAGTGAGCTCATAGCCACGAATGTTTACTTCAATAGGATCACCTAGCGGAGCTTTTTTAATTAAAGTTACTTTTGCTCCAGTTGTTACACCCATATCGAAGAGTCGACGGCGTAATTTGCCTTCGCCTAAAACATTTTTGATAATTCCAGATTCTCCAATCTTGAATTTACTTAAGTTTTTAAGCATATCTTTCTCCTTATCTAACTAAAATCTTAGTAGCAATATTTTTATCCAAAGCTAAACGACCATCTTTTACCATTAAAATAACATTTCCATTGGTGTTATCTAATAAAGTTAATTCACTATCAATTGTTATTCCTAAACTTTCTAGATGCTTTTTAGTTTTGTCATCTAGTAATATTTTTATAACTTTTAATTTAGTATTAAGTGGTGCAATTACTAATGGCATAAAATACCTCCTAAGTTAACTTTAGTTAATTACAAAACAATTATAGTCAACTATTTTAAATATTCAAGAAAAAAGTTAAGAGTATTTAACTTTTCGAAAAATAATTTTTTAGTTCTTTTTTAGATATTGCTTTATAATGTAATTAGAGGTAATTTTATGAAAGTACTTTGTATTTTAACTAATAATTTTGAAGAGATTGAAGCAATTGGAACTTATGCAATTTTATCAAGAGGTAAAGTTTTAGTTGATTTAGTTTCTTTACACGATGAAGAATTAACTGGTAAATATGGTTTACATATCACCAAATTAAAGAAATTAAACGAAATAGATTATAAAGATTATGATTGTTTATTTATCGCTGGCGGATCGCAATATATTGAATTAGAACATAGTGAAACATTTAAAAATATTGTTAAATATTTCTTTAATAACGATAAATATATAGCAGCAATTTGTGCAGGTCCTACAATTTTAGGTCATATGGGGTTGTTAAAAAATAAAAACTATACCTGCTTTAATTCAATGAACGATAATTTTGGTGGTAATTATATCGATAAATATGCAGTTAGAGACGGAAAATTAATAACTGGAAAAAGTGCGGCGGCAACTATTGAATTTGCTTTTTTACTACTGGAAAGTTTAATGGGTAAAGAAGTTAGTGAACACACAAAAGAATCAGTTTTTTATTATCACAATTAATATCTTTCAATTAAAGCTTTTCTATTTACTTTATCATTAATTTTATTATTTTTTATATAACCAAAAATAGCTGCAGCAATTGGAGTATAGCCTTCTTTAATATGTAAGACTTTAGATAAATTAGGATTTGCCCTACTAACTCTAATTGGACTATATAAATAGACACTACCAATACCTAAATTAGTCGCTTCGAGCATCATATTTTCTAAAATACACCCAGCATTTTGATTATATAAATCTACTATTTCATCTTTTTGAGAAATTATTATTAATAAAGATCCTCCATAAAATAAATCTCTATTTAGTGAACTTAAAAAATTATCTTTTACTTTTTTAAGTTCATCTTTTTCAATTAAAGTAAAAAGTAATTTATCATATTTTCCCATTGCTATAGGAGCTAATTTTCCTGCTTCTACTATTAATAATATTTCATTTTCCTTTAAAGGAGTATCACTTAAATCACGAACACTTCTTCTATTTTTAATAACATCACTAAATTCAATAATTTAACCTCGTAAAATATTATCTATATTATAACTTAAAAAATCTTAATAATTATAAAGTTTTGAAAATAATTAGTGTAACTTCAAATGAATTATTTTTAAAGAAACAAATCTTTAATAATAAATTATTACAATATTAATTAATCTTAGCTTTTAATTGATATTATGTTGCAATCATATGTTTCTTTGTTGTCATGAATGTTTTAAAAACATTGTTTCAAGGATTAATTATAATGTGACATTTATAAAATCTAATTATCTAATAAAAAACCTAACACCCCTAAAGATGTTAGGCATAATTTACATTAATGGTGGCCCAACCCAGAGTTGAACTGGGGACACAAGGATTT
>JADIMY010000096.1 GCA_017694345.1 Candidatus Onthovivens merdipullorum
TTTTACTATTTTCGATGGTCATTCTAGGATAACAAAATTTTGGGTTACGACATAAAGAGCACAAATCAGTAAGATTTGGTAAAAAAATAACCTATAATGACTAGGCATTATAGGTGTTTTTCAAAGATGGTGACCCATATCAGATTCGAACTGATGAATGCTACCTTGAGAGGGTAGTGAGTTAAGCCACTTCTCCAATGGGCCGCCCAATTATTATAAGTAAAACGAGATTAAAAGTAAAAGAAAACTAGAAACTATGTTCTAGTTTTCTTTATCTCTATTGTACTATTCTCTACTTAAATCAAATTCAACTGTTCCACCACTATCTCTAACAGTCAATATTCCATCAATATATTGATTTAAGTATCCTGTTATAGATGATCCGCCACTTGTATTTTCTTTTGCAACTATAGTAATCGAAGAATCATAATTTCCTTCGTCATCGAAATACCCAAAACTAACTCTATAAGAATGATCAAATATATATTTATTAAATATATATTCATCATTTTCTAAATCGCTTAAATGTATTGTCATCAGATCTGGCAAATCTATACCATTTCCATAAATATATTCAGTATCACTAATTTTCATCAAGACTTTATCTTTATCGATATCGCTATCAAAACTAAATTTTAAATTCGCTTTTATCGTATCGACACTAACTTTTCCATAATCAACGACAGTGAATTTTTTTATTAATGTACCTAACCTACTATTAATAGAATCAAGATTTATATAAACTAGACACTCTCCTTTCTTGATTTGTTTTAAATCAACCTTTAATACACCTCCAGTTTGTCTTCCACTACCTTCATTTGTATTAGTTTCATAAGTTAGAGCGCTTTTTGGAATAACCTTTTCATTTGAAGTTTCAATAGTAGCTTTAGCATTACCTAAATAAACTCCAGATGCCTTACCAAAATCAAGTACAAGATCTTGCACTGCATTCCAAGAACTACTATCTTCAGCAACTGAAATTTCACTAAGTACATTCTTATCCCAACTTAAATTATCACTAGGTTCGTCATACTTACCAACTTCACTAGTTCTAACTTCAATTGTTACATCTTCATCAGACATAGCAAAACTATAGTTATCACCATTAGAAGTAATAACTTCGCCGTTATAGCTTACGCTTTCAATGGTGTTAAAAACACTATCGCTAGTTACACTAAAAGATACAAGCTCCCCGCTTTCAAATGTTTCACAACTATTAATTCCACTTATTGAATAGTTTTCACCATCAGTAAAAGTTACTGAATGTTCCGTAGGTAAAGTATCATTATTACGGCAACCAGTAATTGCTAATATAGGCATTACACTTAAAGCTAAAATAATAGTTTTTTTATAAATCAAAACTTCCTTTTA
The DNA here is from genome assembly GCA_017694345.1 of Candidatus Onthovivens merdipullorum. Lineage (GTDB taxonomy): Bacteria > Bacillota_I > Bacilli_A > RFN20 > CAG-826 > Onthovivens > Onthovivens merdipullorum. The sequence goes on from JADIMY010000096.1 coordinate 1,372, forward strand.
AATATTATATATTATTTAATCTTTTTAAGAAAAAATTAAATCTTTTTGTACATTCATCTTTTCCCAAAATTTTCATTATAGAAAATAAATTAGGAGTAATATTTCTACTTGTTAAACTTACTCTAAGTATTTCACAAGCATCGTTAACATTACCAATATAATCACTTGGATTCTCTTTATAAATTTTATTATCTATGCAAAACCCAACTTTTTTTGCAGTTTCTTTAACATTATTAAACCAATCATTTTCTATTTCATAATCTAAATAATTAGTTTTTAAATACTCATTTAAAAACTCTTTTACTTTTTCTAAAGTTAAAGTTTCTTTAAATTTAAATGTTGATTCATCTATTAATTTAATATATTCATTACCATCAAAGAATTTAATAATTTCATAGATATCACCATATTTTGCATAGTCTTTACGAGGGTTTTTCTTTTCTCTTTCAATATTCATTATTTCTTTAAATCTATTAAAATCTTTTTCTATAAATTCTTTTAGTTTAAGGTCATACTTTTTAGCGTATTCATAAGCTTTTAAAGATATTTCTTCTTTATTCATCTTTGATAAAATTTCTTTACCATAATAATTGAGTTTATCATTATCAAATAAAGCCCCATCTAAACTCATTTTCTTTAAATTAAATTTAAAGTGATCTAAATCATAATCTTTAGAAGTTACTAAAAAATCTTCATAATTTGAATTAGCAATAGTCATTAAATAAACTAAAATCGCTTTAGGTTCATAGCCACTTTCTAAAAAGTAATCAACACTTGCTTCTTTATCTTTTCTTTTTGAAAGTTTTCTACGGCTACCATTATCTAATTTCATAATAACAGGTAAATGAGCATATTTAGGAAGTTTAAAATTAAGAGCTTTAAATAATTCGACATGAATTGGTAAAGAACTGAGCCACTCTTCACCTCTAGTTACTAAACTCGTATGCATAAAATGATCATCAACAACATGAGCAAAGTGATAAGTTGGTAGACCATCACTTTTCATAATAACTATATCTTGATCGTTTTCAGTTAACTCTAAATCACCTCTAATTTCATCGTGAACTTTAATTTTATTTAAATGATTTCCACTACTTTTAAATCTAATAACAAAAGGTTTACCTTCTTTTATATATTGAATTGCTTTCGATGTTTCTAAATTTCGATAGATAGCATATTTTCCATAATAACCAGTAATTTCTTTATTTTTAGTTTGTTCTTCTCTAAGTTTAGCTAAGTCACTTTCACTAGCAAAACAAGGATAAGCTAAACCTTTTTTAATCATCTCTTTAATAACAATATCATAAATCCATTTTCTTTCAGATTGCTTATAAGGACCATAATTTCCAACTTCTTTATTGCCTAAATATCCTTCGCTAGGAACAATATCAAAATCATTAAGTTGAGCAATAAGTTTTTCACCACTTCCTTCGATTTCTCTTTTAGTATCAGTATCTTCAAGTCTAACATAAAAAACTCCACCGGTATCTTTAGCAATTTTATAAGAAATCATTGAAGTAAATAGACTTCCAGTATGTAAAAATCCAGTTGGAGATGGAGCAAACCTAGTTACTTTAGCTCCTTCTTTTAAGTTTCTAAGAGGAAACATTTTTTCAAGATCTGAAATAGTTTTATCTACATTAGGGAATATAAGTTCAGCTAATTCTTCAAGTTCATTCATTTTTTCAAACTCCTTATTGCATTTAATTTTTTAATCTTATATAATAACTAGGCTTGCAGGTGTAGTTCAGTGGTAGAACACCACCTTGCCAAGGTGGCTATGCGAGTTCGATTCTCGTCACCTGCTCCATTTGATTATTACGATTGATTGTCAATCGTTTTTTTTATTTTATTTAAATATTTCATTAAAAACCTTTTAAAACTCAACTATTTTTATTATTTTCATCATTTTTTGATTCATCTTCTTTGTGATTACTTTGATCGTTATTTTCTTCATTTTTATTATCGCTATTAAGATTATTAATTAAGTTATTTAAATTTTTCTCAGCTTCTTCAACTTGCTTTTTTTCTAATTCACTATTTAAAACAGTTCTAGTTTTAAAATCATTAATCTCTTTAGAAGCAAAATTAATAAAGGTCGTTACATACTTTGTTTTACTATCCTTCCAATAAATTCCATAATAAATGAAAGTTAAAGGCATAAATGGAATAAGTAATATTGCACATATTACAAAAGAAATTAATCCTAAAACATAAATGTCTCCCATTAAATTAGGAACATATAGACCAATTAAAAAGTAAGATAAAGTAAAAGCAATGACATATATAATCGTCAAAATAAAAGAACTTTGATAATACCCTTTTAAAAAGTTACCTCTTTCTTTTTGCATAACACTTCGATTTAAAATAGTTATAGCTTTAGGAGCAACTTTAGGAAAAGCAGAAACTATAAAATATCTAAAAGTGTTGATATTGATCGAGTGAAAGAAATAATAAAAAGTAAATAATAAACTAATATAGTT
>JADIMY010000097.1 GCA_017694345.1 Candidatus Onthovivens merdipullorum
ATTTTTATCTTTAAAATAATGATAAAAAAGACCATGCGAAATTTTTAAAGAATCAGCTATATCATCTATTGTGATATTATCGACCCCATAGGTAGCAAAAAGTTTGAGTGCTTTTTCCATAATTAGCACTCTTCTTTTTTCTTTAAGAATCGATGTTTGTAAATTTGTTTTTGGCATACTTCCCTCAATAATAGAAATATATTAATACTGATTGACTTAATAGTCAATTTAAAATAACAATATTTATAAATAATCAAAATCAATTAAAATATCTTAGTTTTGCAGGCTTTTTTTCTTTTTCTCGTATATATAAAATAAAAATGCAAGTATAATTCCTACTATAAAAAAGATAATACCAAGAGTTAAATCTAATGCGTAAGACTCGCCACTCATCCAAGATTTATATGTTACATAAATATCTGGATTATAAAACATTGAAACAATTGAACCTACTACAAATCCACTTATTAAATAAAAGAAAGTGACTCTAGCAATTTTAAATATATAATTAATTAATTTTGAAACAAAAAATAACCCTAAAATAAATCCTATTATGAGTAATAAAAATATAATTAAAACAAGTGGATTAGTTTTAATAACAGTTAAAGAAATACTATTGATTATTTTATTAAAATAACCAACTGACATTAAAAAACTAGTAGCACTTAACCCTGGAACTAGTTGAGTAATACTAACTATAAAACCAAGTAGTAATGATAAAGGATATTCATACCATAAAATTGTTTCAAAAGTTACACTTTCATTACTTTCTACTAATGTAGTAGATAATACACTAATTAAAATAGGAATTATTAACCCAACTATTAATAAGGTAATTCTTTTTATATTAATTTTTTCATTTATAATTTCATCAAATACAGTCTTTGAACTGCCAATCATTAGACCAGCAAATAAACAAACTATAGCAAAAGGAATCAGTTTTAAAATTTCTTTAATTGCAAAAAAACCAAGCAAAACCCCTATTAAAAGTCCGATTATTATTGGAAGCAAAAAAATAAAACATATTTTAAATTTTTTAAATATATTACTAATTGCGTAAATTATTTTATCGTAAAGTTTAAATAATATTGCGATAGTTGAACCACTAATTCCTGGGACAATAATTGCTAGTCCAATAAAAAAACCAAGCAAAGAAGATTTTATAAACCCCTTACGATCATATTTTTCTATTACTATATTTTCATCCGACATAATTCACCTTTTTTGAAATTATATTCTAATAAGTATTATAATAAAATAGTTATGGGAGAACTATATTTATTTGTTGGACTAGGGAATCCTGGTAAAGAATACGAACACACTAGACACAATATGGGCTTTGATTTTATCGATAAATTTGCCGATTCTTTTGGTATTTCTATTGATAGTAAAGGTTTTAAAGGAATATACACAAAAATAAAATATCTAGGTAAAGATATTTTATTATTAAAGCCATATACTTATATGAATAATAGTGGAGAATCTGTTATCGAAATAGTAAATTATTTTAAGATTAATATTGATAATATCGTAATAATTCACGATGATATGGATTTTAATCCTGGAATAATTAAACTTAAAGAAAAAGGATCAAGCGCTGGACACAATGGGATTAAATCAATTATTCAATATTTAAAAACAGAAAACTTTAAACGCTTAAGAATAGGTATTAGCAAATACGATTTTAATATCGTTGATTATGTTTTAAGTAAGCCTTCTAAAGAAGACCAAGAAAAAATTGAAGAAGCATATTTAAAAGGAATTGAATCATTAAAGATTTATTTAAAAGAAGATTTTAATAAAGCGATGAGTTATTGTAATAAAAAAGATGAACAAAATTAATTTAGTTAATTATCCGATATCTTTAATTCCTAAAAGTACTAATATAGAAAATTTTTATATTAGTGATCCAATTGTTGGCACTATATTTTTGGCATATAAACTTTATTACGAAAGTGATGAAAATATTTTTATATTTACACAAAATAACAATGAATCTATTAAAATTTTTAATTCATTGATTACTTTAATTGATTCAAACGATGTTATTGAAGTTCCTAGTGATGAATTAATTAGAGTTGAGTATTTGTCCCAAAGTAAAGAAATGCTCGCTCAACAAGTTTTAGCTGTTTATAAATTAACTAGTGCAAAACATAAAGTAATTATTGCTTCTACTCAAAGTATATTTAGATTTTATCCTTCTAAAAAATTATTTTTAGACTCTTGTTTTGAACTTAAAAAAGGACAAGAAATCGATATAAATCTAGTTAAAAATAAGTTACAAAAGATTGGTTATACTAAAATAAATAAAATTGATCAGTCTTTACAATATGCAAGTAGAGGCGATATTTTGGATGTTTATTCACTTAATTACGATGATCCAATCAGAATTGAATTTTTTGGAGATGAGATTGAATCAATAAGACAATTTAAAATTGATACTCAGACTTCTTTTAAGGAATTAGAAAGCGTCAAAATTTTACCAGCAAGTTTAAATTTATTAACTGAAAATGAATTTTTAAATGCAGAAAATAAAATAATGAAGCAATACGAAAGTGATATTTCTTTAATAAAAGATGAGGACTATAAAAATAGGTTATTAGAGAATACTAAAGATGATTTAGAGCTATTAAAAACCTGTGATTTCTCTAATAAATTCTATAAATATATTGGGTTTCTGCAAGGTATTCACTATAATTTAACTAATTTTGTTGATTCTTATAATGTAATAATAACTTCCCAAACTGGTTTTAATGAAAGTAAAGATAATTTAGAAAAAACATCTATAAAATTTTTAATGGAGCTTCATAATACTGCTAAAGCCATATCTCATTTAGAGTATTTTTCTATTAAAACTCCAATATATAAAAACGCTAAGCAAAGATTTATTTTAGATGAGATTTTTTCAAATCAAAAAGATATCATTAATCTAGAAATAAAGAAACCTTCTTTAATAGCTACAAAACAATCATTTGCTGTTAATTTATTTAAAACATATTTAGAAATGAATTATAAGGTTTTTTGTTTATTACAAGATCCTATAAATTATAAAAAGACTATTGAACTATTAAAATCACTAGGTTATGTGTATAAAGAAATTAATAATATAAACATTGATTTAGAAGATGATGTTTCTATTTATATAATTAATTCTTCAATAAACTTAAGTTATGAAATAACTAAAGAAAGAATTGCAGTTCTTACTGAAAAAGAGTTGTATGGAATGAAAAGACATACTTCTACTTTTCAAAATGCTTTTAAAGAAGGAAAAATTATAGGAGGATATGAGGAACTTGAACCAGGGGATTATGTAGTTCATGAAAATTATGGTATTGGGAAATTTGTAGGAATAACTACTTTAGAAATAAATAATATTCATCAAGACTATATGGAGATTCATTACGCTAAAGATGAAAAATTATTTGTTCCTTTATATCAATTTAATTTAGTTAGAAAATATATCGGACGCGAAGGCCGAGTTCCCAGGCTTTCAACCTTAAATTCAAGTCAATGGGCTAAAACAAAACAAAAAATAAAAGAGAGAGTTAATGAACTTGCTGATCGACTTCTTCTTTTATATCAAGAAAGACAAAAAATTAAAGGTTTTGCTTTTAAAATCGAAGATGATTTACAAAGAAACTTTGAAAATCAATTTGCTCACGAATTAACTTTAGATCAAAAAAAGGCTGTTAGTGAAATTAAAAAAGACATGGAAAGTGAAGTTCCTATGGATAGACTTTTATGTGGTGATGTTGGTTTTGGGAAAACTGAAGTTGCCTTTATTGCTGCTTTTAAGGCTTTAAATAATGGCAAGCAAGTTGCAATGCTTTGCCCTACAACTTTACTTGCGCGACAACACTATGAAGTAGCAATTGATAGATTTAAAAATTTTGATTTCGGAATTGGTTTATTAACTAGATTGCAAAAAGATAAAACTAATAAAGATACAATAAGTAAGTTAAAAAATGGAGAGATAAATTTCGCAATAGGAACTCATAAATTATTAAGCGATAAATTAATTTTTAAGGGTTTAGGACTATTAATAATTGATGAAGAACAAAGATTTGGAGTAGAGCAAAAAGAGAAAATAAAAGAAAAATTTACTAATATTGATGTTTTAACTTTGAGTGCAACTCCAATTCCAAGAACTTTACAGTCTACTTTAATAGGTTTAAAAACTGTTTCTACGATAGATACACCACCAAAAGAAAGAATGCCAATTCAAACTTATGTAATACCTTTTGATTTAGAAGTAATTAAAGAGCTAATTAAAAGAGAATTATCTAGACAAGGTCAAATCTTTTATGTTCATAATGAAATAGCCTCTATATACAATATAACAGATAAACTACAAGCAATTGTTCCTGAATGTCGCATTGGAATAATTCACGCTAAAATGGACAAAGAAGAAATTGAAAATACTATGTTTGAATTTTATGAAGGTCAAATAGATATGCTTGTTGCTACTTCAATTATAGAAAACGGTATTGATGTAAGAAATGCTAATTTAATGCTTATTGAAGATGCTGATCACTTTGGTTTAGCTCAACTTTATCAAATAAAAGGTCGAGTTGGACGAGGTGATAAAATGGCTTTTGCTTATTTAATGGTTGATGAGCATAAAAAGTTAAATGAAAATGCTAAAAAAAGATTAAAAGCCATTCAAGATTTTACTGAATTAGGAAGTGGATATAAAATATCACAAAGAGATTTATTAATTAGAGGAGCAGGAGATATATTAGGTCCTGAACAAGCAGGTTTTATTGATTCTATTGGCATTGATATGTATATTAAAATATTAAATGAAACGGTAGAAGAGAAAAAGAATAATGAGACTCTAGTGCGAAATAATAAGATTACTGATATTAAACTTGATGGCTATATTCCTAGTACTTTTGCAAATAATTCTAATAAATTAGAACTTTACCAAAGAATTTTAGATTGTAAATCTCTAGATAAATTAAACTTATTAAAATTAGATATAAAAGATATTTATGGTAAAATACCTGACAAAGTAGAAACTTTATTTATTAAAAAAGAAATTGATATTTATGCTAACGATCCTAGTATTGATAAAATTAAAGAATTTGAGACTAATATTCAAATTACTTTAAGTGAGAGATTTTCTAATATTAATGGTATAGCAAGTGAACTATTTACTAGTTTAATTGCTATAATAAAAGATATATCTATTAAATATGAAGATCGTAAAATTAAAATTACTATTTATAAGAACAAAAATGATTATATAAATTTGTTATTAAAAATACTTGAAGTTGTTACTAAATTATTTAAATTAAGAAAAGGTGATATAGATGAGAATTGATAAATACTTAAAACTTACTAGACTAATTAAAAGAAGAACTGTTGCTAAAGAATTACTCGATAGAGATTTATTTTATATTAATGGTAAAATTGCAAAACCTTCTAGTGAAATAAAAGTTAATGATGAAGTATTACTTCAACTAGGTAGACATAAATTATTAATTAAAGTTTTAAAAACCCCAGATTATGCTAAAAAAGAAGACGCTTCATCTTTATATGAAATAATTAAAGAAGAAATCATTGATGAAGCTTAATTTAGATAAAGACAAAAAATATATATTGGGATGTAGTTCAGGTCCTGATTCAATGTGCTTATTTTCTTTGTTATTAAAAGAAAAATGTGATTTTGTAGTCTGCAATATCGATTATAATTATCGAAAAAATTCCATTGAAGAAACCGAATTAGTTAGAGAGTTTTGTAAGCAAAATAATGTCTTATTTTTTACAAAAAGTGTGCAACACCTTAATATTTTTCACAATTTTGAAGCCTGGGCTAGGGATGTTAGATACGATTATTTTAATGAAATTGGTAATAAACTAGGAATAGAAAATGTTTTAGTTGCTCATAATGAAGATGATTTATTAGAAACATATTTAATGCAAAAAGAAAGAAAATCTTTAGTTACTTATTATGGATTAAATCGTTCATATAAAAGAAAAAATATGATTATTTATAGACCGCTATTAAATTATAAAAAAAGTGATCTATTAGCTTATTGTAAAAATAACAACGTTCCTTATATTTTAGATCCAACTAATTCTGATACAACTTATAAAAGAAATTACTACCGACATTTAGTAGTTGGAAAGATGAGTGAAAAAGAAAGAGATTGTTTAAAAAAAGAAATAAAAGATAAAAATATAGAATTAAAAAAAATAACTGATAAAGTTTCAAAATCAATACATTTAAATACATATTTTTCTAAAGTAGATTTTATGTCTTTAAATGATTTTGAAAGTGGTATTTTATTATCTAAATTAATAAATAAAAATGGATTTTTGTTTGAAGTGTCTTTAGGGTTAGTTAAAGATCTTAAAAATGCAATTAGTAAAAACGCCAAAAGTTATACATTAAAAATTAAAGATAATATAATCTTAACTTTTGATTATGATAATATTTCGTTAATAAATAAAGACTCAACTTATGAATTCATTCTTAATCAAAGTATTTTATCTAATAAATTATTTACAATAAATAAGGATTCTAAATATTTTGGTAATATAAAAAATTCTCCTATTTTTATCATAAAGCCTGCAAAACTCGCTTTAAATTATAAAATTAATAATAATCTAAAAAAAATAAATCGTATTTTTATTGATTACAAAATGCCTAAATTCATTCGAAATATATATCCAGGAATCTTTAATGAAAATGGAGAATTAATTTATTTACCCAGATACAGAAAGAACTTTATTTTAACTAAAGATAGTTTGCTTATTTTTAATTTAGAAAATTTAATCAATTTAATAGAAAAAAAATAAAAAATGATATATTATTTTCTTAACTTGCTTTATTAAATAAAGCAGTTAATTTTAAGGAGTAAACATGAACAAAAAGAAAACAAATTGGTGGACGATATTTATATATGTTATTGTACTTGTTATTTTAGGTGTTGTTATCTATCTTGTTGTCCGTGGTGCAACAAATCCATATAGAGAAATTTCTTCTCAAGAAGCGATAACTTTAATTAGAACGGAAAACGATGGTCAAGATGTAAAGGGATATAGTATTACAACAAATGGATACGAGGTGACTATCGATTTTGGAATGGGTTCAGATACTCTTGATGGAAATGGTAATCCAGATCCTTCAATTTCTCACTACTACACATTTAGTACAGATAGAGAAGCCTTTTTTGATGAAGTATATTATCCACTAGTGCAAAATGAATCTGGTGGTTATGATGTTGTTACTAGTGGAAGTGCACAAACATTAACACAATTTTTGGATGCACAATCTTTAAAATATGGCACTGGTTCTAATATTGGTGTCTATCACGAAAATTTGTTTTTATCATATCTTCCAACAATCATTTATTTAGTAATAATGATTGCTTTATTCTTCTTCTTATTTAGAGCCTTAATGGGAGCAACTAGAGGAAATCAAAATGCTTTTGATTTCAATAAATCTAGAGCTAGAAGAGTAGATGATTCTAAAGTTAAATTTAAGGATGTTGCAGGGTGCGATGAAGAAAAAGCTGAAATGGTTGAGCTTGTCGACTATCTTAAAGATCCTAAGAAATTTACTAAATATGGAGCTAAGTTACCTAAGGGTGTCCTTTTAGTAGGTCCTCCAGGAACTGGTAAAACTTTACTTGCTAAAGCTGTCGCTGGTGAAGCTGGTGTTCCATTTTATTCGATCTCCGGTTCTGACTTTGTTGAAATGTTTGTTGGTGTTGGTGCTGGTAGAGTTAGAGATTTATTTAAAACAGCAAAACAAAACGCTCCTTGTGTTGTATTTATTGATGAAATTGATGCCGTTGGTAGACAAAGAGGTGCTGGTTTAGGCGGTGGAAATGATGAAAGAGAACAAACGCTCAATCAATTACTCGTCGAACTTGATGGATTTGAAGATAATAGTGGTGTTATAGTAATTGCTGCTACTAATAGAGCTGATGTCCTTGATCCTGCTTTACTTAGAGCTGGTCGTTTTGATAGACAAATTACTGTTTCTTTACCTGATAAAGAAGGTCGTGAAGCTATATTTAAAGTTCATGCTAGAGATAAAAAGTTCGCTTCAGATGTTGATTTCTCTCAACTCGCTAAAAGAACAATCGGATTTAGTGGAGCTGATATCGCTAATGTTTTAAATGAAGCTGCTATTTTAGCGGTTAGGGCTAAGCGAGATGCCATAACTACTGCTGATATTGATGAAGCTATCGATAGAAGAATTGTTGGTATTGCTAAATCCAGCAAAGGAATGAGCGATAAAGAGAGAAGGCAAGTTGCTTATCACGAGTCAGGACACGCTATCATTGGTTTAACTTTAAAAGATAGCGATAAAGTAAGAAAGATTACGATTATTCCTAGAGGTCAAACCGGAGGACATGTTTTGATGGGACCAGATGAAGATCGTTTCTTAATGACTAAAAACGAATTAATTGCTAAGATTGTTGGTTATTTAGGTGGTCGTTCAAGCGAAGAGATATTCTTTAAAGATGTATCAACAGGTGCTAGTAATGATATTGAAAATGCTACAAGAATTGCTAGAAGTATGGTTGTCGAATACGGTATGTCTAGCTTAGGACCTATTCAATATGAAAAAGATAGCGGAAGTGTTTTCTTAGGTAGAGATTACACAAACACTCAAAGAAATTTTTCAATTCAAGTCGCAGATGAAATCGATAAAGAAGTCCGAAAAATCATTGAAGATGCTCATGCACAAGCTTTAAAAATTATTAATGAAAGAAAAGACGATGTTTCTTTAATTGCTGAGACTTTATTAGAATACGAAACAATTAATGAAGAACAAATCGACTATTTATTGAAGAATAGAAAAATGCCTGATAATTTTGCAACACAAAAAGATAGTGCTTTAAGTGGAGCAAAACATTTACAAGAAGTTGAAAAAGAAGAAGAAACTAAAAAAGCAAAAGAAACTAATAACGAAGATAAAAAAGTAGAAGATTCATCTAATAATAGCGAAACTAAATAATGTCTTTCTATATTGGTAATATTGAAATTAAAGGAAGAGTTATACTTGCCCCCATGGCTGGTATAACTTCTTTTTCTTATCGTAAATTTATGTCTAAATTCGGAACTTCTTTAGTTTATAGCGAAATGATTAGTGATTGTGGGTTAATTTATGGAAATAAAGAGACTAAGAAATTACTATATACCGATAATAAAGAATCTCCTTTTGCTATTCAATTATTTGGTGGATCTAAAGATACTTTAGTAAAAGCCATAGATATCTTAGAAAATTTAAATATCAATTATGATATTTTAGATATAAATCTAGCTTGTCCTGTAAATAAAGTAATAAAAGGACACGCTGGAAGTTACTGGCTAACTGATTTAAATAATTTGTATGATTTAATGAGAGAAATTACTAAAGTTTCCTATAAACCTGTTTCTTGTAAAATTCGACTTGGATTTAATGATATTAATGTAAATGATGTTACTAAACTATTAGAAAATGCTGGTGTTAAATTTATAGCCATACATGCTAGAACTCGCAAAGAAATGTATAGTGGTTTGCCACATTTTGAATATTTAAAGGATTTATCTAAAAATATAAATATTCCTTTTGCTGTTAGTGGTAATATTTTTACTGTTAAAGACGGATTAAATGCTTTGAATATTACTAATGCTACTGCTTTGATGGTAGCTAGAGGTGCTATTGGTAATCCAAATTTAATAACTAATCTCAATAAAGCTCTTAATAAAGAAAATTATGATGAAAGTATCAATCTTGATGAACAAATCGAATATTTAAAAGAATATAGTAGATTATTAATTAAAGAAAAAGGAGAAGATAGAGCTATTTCAGTACTGAAAGGAATAGCACCTAAATTTTTTAAAGACTTCCCTAATTCTAAATTTATTAGAAAAGAAATAACTTTAAATTGTAGATTTTATCGAGACTTAATTAATATTTTAGACAAAATAAAAACTCTTAATCCAATTATGAGAGGTACCCCAAATCCTAAACATTAGGAAAGGGGTACTTTTTTATGAAATATTCATGGGAATTCAAACTTGAATGCGTCGACAAGTATAATAATGGTGAATATATTGCGACACCTGGAAAAACTAGGAATCAGCGCAAAACATTTTTGGATCAAGTTAACAAATGGGCAAAAAATTATAATGATTTGGGAATCAACGGTTTAAAACATTCCTCAACCAACAAAATTTGGACACCTGAAAAAAGATTTGAATTAGTTGCTAAGGTTTTAGCGGGTAATTCCATTACTTCTG
>JADIMY010000098.1 GCA_017694345.1 Candidatus Onthovivens merdipullorum
GATCTAAGAAATAAGAAAAAAGATTTATTCAAAGAATCAAAAAAAGATATTACTTTATTTTCTAATAATTTAATCAAAGTTCAAAAAGCTAAGATAAAACAAATTAAATACGATAATACCCATGCTGAAGATTTAACTGTCAACGGCGATAAAATTGATTTTTTAAGAAGCGAATTATATAGAGCTAAAAAAGAAGGAAAAGTAGAAGAAGTTAATAAGCTTGAAGCTCAAATTAAAGATTTAAAATCTCAAGATCACAAGATAATGAGAGAAATTCAAATGATTTTCCAAGATCCTATTGATTCACTTGATCCTAGAATGACTGTTGAATCGATTATTAGTGAAGGCTTACAAATTCAAGGGATGAGAAACAAAGAAGAAAACCATAAAAAAGTTGTTGAAGCTCTTGAAAAAGTTGGACTTATTGAAGATTACGCTTCAAGATATCCTCACGAATTTAGTGGTGGTCAACGTCAAAGAATTGGTATAGCTAGAGCTTTAATTATGAACCCTAAGTTATTAATTTGTGATGAACCTATTTCAGCACTAGATGTTTCAATTAGAGCACAAATTATTAACTTACTTAATGAACTTAAAGAAGATATGGGTTTAACTATTATTTTCATCGCTCACGATTTAAGCGTGGTTAAATATTTCTGTGATAGAATTGCAGTTATGTATTTTGGTGAAATTGTTGAACTCGCTACTAGTGATGAATTATTTAAGCATCCTTTACATCCTTATACAAAGAGTTTACTTAGTGCTATTCCTAAACCTAATCCTTTAACGGAGAAAAATAGAAAAAGAATAGTCTATAATCCTCAAGAAGTTCATGACTATAGTAAAGAAAAACCAAAGTTGGTAGAAATTGTACCAGGTCATTTTGTCCTTGCTAATACTATAGAACTGAATAAATATAAAGAAGAAATATCTAAGATTGATAGTAAAGCTAAATAAACTTAAATAATTAATTGTATTTTATAAATCATACTAATTTAAAACTTATTAAGAATAAATTAGTATGATTTTTCTTTATGCCATGTTTTAATATTCGTTTATCATTTAAGTATTAATTACTTAACTATATTGAATTTAAAGTATAGATAATTATACGAGGAGGTAAGTATGTTGAAAAAAAGTATATTTCTTTTAACTTTATTAATATTTCTCGTATCTTGTAATGATAATGTTCCTTTAAATAACGATATTTCAACTACAAAAGAAGTAGAAACGACTCAATTAGAAAAAACAATACACCTTATTTATGAAGAATACGATGTAGATAGAATTCTACATACCTATCAGTATAATAAAGATTTAGATTTATATGCTGTCTATTTTTCAACTACTAATCCTGGATTTAGTGCTGAATGTACTTATACGATTAAAGATTATATCTTTTCTTTAAGCCAATCTAATTTTGTAATCGCTTTATCTATTGATGATACTTTATACACTTTAAAAGAAGCTTATTTAAACGATATTATTAATTTAAATGATGTAAAGATTATTCATAATGAACATTCAAATATTATGAAGGAAGTAATACAGTTACCTTTGAAATTGATGGAGAACCTATTTTGTAATATAAATAGAAATGAGGTACATTACTATGAAACATAGGTCATTTATATTTTTATATATATCCGTGTTTTCAGATGAGCAAGATTATTTAAACTTTTACCAAAATTCAGATTTATTACCATTTTATGAAAAAGAAACACCAAGTTATTTAAAATCTAGTTCAATATCAATAATTCATAAAAATAACGAGGAAATTAATACTAAAATCGATAGAACTTATGATACTTATGAATATGAAGCTAATTTCCTTACTGAAAGTTTAAAAGAAAACAATCCATTACTTAGTGTTAATATAGAATTTTAAAAATATAAATCCCATCAATATTATTAATCGACACTCCTCATTTCCTTAACTTTATAAAAATATTGATAAAATCGAAACTTTTTAAAATTCCCCTTATATTTTAACTTTAAACTTGTTAAAATAGAATCATGAAAGAAAAAATATTAGTTCATAAAGTTCACGGGTTATGTAAAATAATTGAAGAATTAGAGATTAATGGACAAGATTTTTTAATGGTTTCTTCTTTAGAAGATAATAGTTTAAAAATCTATTGTCCTAAAATTAAATTTAGTGAATTCTTTAGAGACTTAGTCTCTAAAGAAGAAGCAACTAATATTATTTCATATATGAAAAATTTAAAAGATACCCATATAGAATCAACTAAACAACAAAGAACGATGCTTTTAGATTTACTTTATAGTGGAGATCTTAAAAATTTAGCCTATCTCAATATAGCTTTACTTAGATATCAAACTGAAAAAGCTAAAAGAAAACAATTACTTTCTACTATTGAATCTAAAGTTTTAAAAGCATCTAATAAGATGCTAGTTGATGAACTTAGTTTATCTTTAGATGTTCCTAAAGATAAACTAAATAGTGATATCTTAGTTTGGGCTAGTAATGGAAGTAACTGAATTTAAATATCTAAATAGATTTAATGATACCTTAATCGGTAATAAATGGCTTATTGATAGTAACTATTTAAAAGGTATAGTTATTATTGTTACTGGAATGAATGAATATAGCTTGCGCTATAATGAATTTGCTTTATTTTTAAATAGAGCAAATTATTTAGTCTATTCTTTAGATCACTATGGTCAATATAAAAATGGAACACTAGGTTATCCTAGTAAAGACTACTTTTATAAAATGAGTGAAACTTTAGATTCTTTAATTATTGATCTAAAGAAAAAATATAACTTACCAGTTTATATTTTTTCTCATTCAATGGGATCATTTATTACACAAAAATTAATTGAAGATCATAGTGAAGATCTAGATAAAGTAATCTTATGTGGTAGTAGCTACGATAAATATTTATATAAGGTAGCTAATATCTTAGCTACCTTAATCGTTAATAAGTTTAATGAAGCTAAACCTTCTAAGTTACTATATAAATTATCAATAGGGTCATATAATAAAAAATTTAAAAAAGAAGGAAAAAGTGCTTGGCTAAGCACTGATTTAGAATCTAATAAGAAGTATAACTTAGATAAATATTGTAACTATTTAGATTCTAATAGGTTTTATAAAGAGTTCTTTAAAGGACTTTCTAGTTTATATAAAAAAGATAAACTAGAAAGGATTAACAAAAATATCAAGATCTTACTTATTGGAGGAAAAGATGATCCAGTCTCTAACTTTTCTAAAAATTTAGAAAAGTTAGATAATCTATATCGAAAATATCACCTTAACTCTAGATTAATTATCTATAAAAATAAAAGACATGAATTACTTAATGAACTTAATAATCTAGAAGTCTATAACGATATCTTAAATTTTTATGAAGAATAATATTAATGTAATTACTACTAAAGAAATAAAAAAACTATCTAAAGGTAAAATAAGTTATCGATACTATAAAATATTTCTCCCTTTAGGTTTTTTCTTTTTCTTTAGTTTTATTGTATTTATCTATTTATCCTTTTATCCTTCATTTAACTACATATATTTAATAGTTAGTATATCTTCAATTATTTTATCTATTTTCTTTTTGGTTTTAGCTTTATTTAAAAAGACTTATTCAAAAAAGAAAGTAGATGATTTAAATGAAACTTTAATCAAAGATTCATTTAAATCTTTACGCTATGAAGATAGGTCTAATTTAATTAGAACTAACTTATTAAAAGAATTAAAAATAGAAAATTTAATGATTAAAAAAATTAAAGGAGCTATTTTTACTGAAGTACTTAATCATCCTAGCTTATTAATCTCTATTAGTGAAAGCGAAATAAATGTTAAAAAAGATTTACTCGAAATAATTAAAGATAATGAAGTTCGTAATAAGTTAGAGGAAGTTAATAAAGATACTAATAATAGTACTAAAATAAATAAAGAATTAGGAAATAGAAATATTAGATCACTTGATTTTGTTCCTTTTAAAGGAGTAGTTATATTACTTGATAACTTTAACTTTAATTTAGTTAATCAAGTTGAAGTTAGAGAGATTAAAGATAGTATTTCTAAATCTTATTTTTATAGTAGTGATATTTATAAAATTAATATTAAAGGATTAAGTAATAAATTTGATATTTATAGTGATAACTATAATGTAACTAATACTTTATTAAATACTAAAGTTATTAATTTTATTAATAACTTAGCTAAAACATTTAATAAGGGAATTGCTATTATTTTTAAAAGAAATTCTTTAGTAATCGAGTTATATGGCATTAATTTTGATACTAGTTTAATTTCTTATACTGATTTAACTCCAGGAAAATCTTATTTAAAGAAAAATGAGGAATTTAAAAAAGTATACGAAATAATTAAAGAAGTTAGTGAATTATTTACTAGTTGACTAGTAAATAAAAAGATTAAAAATTTATTTAATATTTGGTAAAATTTAAAATGTTTGTGGGGGAAGTATGATTAAAGATATATTGGTATTTAGTTTATCGAGTAATACACATCTAACGGATAAAGTTTGTGATTTACTAGGAATTAACCGTAGTGAAGCCGAGGTTTTACATTTTGCTGATGGTGAATGTTTAGCGACTAGTAAAGTCGATGTTCGTGGTAAAAAGATTTACATCATTCAATCAACCTGCAGCCCAGTTAACGATAGGATTATGGAATTACTTATTTTTATCGATGGAATTAAAAGAGCTAATTGTAAAGAAATTACACTTATTATTCCTTATTATGGTTATGCTAGACAAGACCGCATTGCTCACCGTAATGAGCCAATAAGTGCTAGGATGGTTGCTGATTTATTTTCTAATGCGGGAGTAACTAGAGTTTTAACGGTTGAACTACATACTCCACAAATTCAAGGCTTTTTTAGTGTTCCTTTAGATAACTTAACACCAACTTCAATCTTTGCTAAGTATTTACTTAATAAATTTAAAACATTGCATATCTCAACTAATGAAGTAGCAATAGTTGCCCCAGATCATGGAGCGATGTATCGAGCTAGAGATCTATCTAATGCAATTGCTAATTCTTCAATTGTCATTATCGATAAAAGAAGACCTCGCCCTAATGTTGCAGAAATTACTAATATCATTGGTGAAATTAAAGATAAAGTTTGTGTAATGGTCGATGATATAATCGATACTGGAGGAACGATTTTAGCTGGAGCTAGAACCTTAAAAGATAAAGGAGCTAGAAGCGTTTATATTTGTGCAAGTCACGCTTTATTTTCACATAACGCTTTAGGTCGATTTGAAGAAAGTGATTTTATTGACGAAGTATTAGTAACTGATACAATTGAACATCCAGAATTTTATAACTCGCAGAAAGTAAAAGTAGTTAGTGTTAGTGAAATGATTGCTGATGTTATTAAGTCACATGAATCTCACGAAACAATTAAAGATAAATATACGAGGTTCCAATAATTAATAAATATAATAAATTAATAAAAGCTTACTAGGAAACCCTAGTAAGTTTTAATTATTAAATAATTTATTTATTTTTAAGTTCTTTAATATAATTTATTAAGATCATTACTAATGAATAGATGAATAGAATTAAAAAGATAAATAGAAAGATTAAATCAATGATTTCTAAAATAAAAGCTACTGTTGTATTCGAAGCATCTACATTTAATCTATATCCTTCATTAACATCGATATAAAATAGAGTACAACCTGTAAATACTAATCCTAAAAAAGATATAACTAAAAAAATAATTTGATAAATTTCTTTCTTTTGCATAGTTAATAGTCTCCATTACATAATGTATCACTATAAGTGCCTTTAACTTCCCAGCCTTCGTCCTTAAAGCCTAAAATATAGTGCATATTTATAGTTTGAACTTCTATTTCTATATTAAAAACATCTCGACGATAATAATCAGTTTTTGACATTTCAAATAAGTAATAGGAATTAATTGGATAAGTTATTGCACCAGCAGTCTTATATCCTTGTACAGAATAACTCCGTTGTCGTTCCATCGGATTATTTGAAGAAGTCTGTGATGAAAGTTTTGGGTCATCTGTAGTAGAAGAAGTCGATTCTTCATAATGCAAAGTTAAGCTTGTTTCGTTTTTACTTCCAACGCTTATTGTTAATAAAGATTCTGGTGATAATTCAATTCCACTTTCCAAAGAGCTGGAAAAAGCCAAACTTATTCCATATGTTGAGGTAAATGTAGTAGTGACGCTATTAGAAGAAGGCCAATAAGCTTTTGGAGTGATGCTACCTCCTTTATTTCCATCATCTTCAAACTGAGAGACTGCTACATGAAGGTATCCAGTATTTAAATAATATTTTTTGTAATCTTCTCCAGCAGATGTATGTTCTCCGTTTGCTTTTGCAACAACTCCCGGAGTAAATTCGGCTGAAACATTTAATAAATATAAATCCGAATTTTCGGTATATCTAAATTTTTTAACATTATAATTTACATAAACATAAGCATCTGGAAAATCAATAAGTTTTAATGGCTCCGAATTAGAATCGATGATTTCTTCATACGGTAAAATAACTTGTCCACCACCTCCGCCATCACCTTTATCAAAGGATATATCTGGTCCACTCATACTCATTAGCAAAGGTAGTAAAGGTACAATCACTAAACTAAAAAATATTTTTTTCATAATAGCATCCTTCTTTCTCTTAATTTTTAAAAAATTATAATATTATTATAGGTAAAAAATAGTTTTTAGCAATAGAAAATTCATAAAAATTAATATAACTTAAATTTAAATGATTACATCGATTATAATGGCAACTTTAGATTATAAGATTTAAAATTTATACCCCCCACTACACCTTGATTTTTAACCACTTGTATATGTAATACAAATTTACTTAAAAACATTTTTTAGGAGGAATAATAATGTCTTACAAAACAAGAAAAACATATTACAAAGAGTTAGAGAAAATTAGAAAAAGACCAATAATAACTTATGTGACATCAATTAGACCAGGTTGCCAAGCTCAAATGTCACAAGATGTTTTACCAATTTTTATTAACCAGATTGATAAAATAAAAGGCGAAAACAAAGACATCGATTTACTAATAATTAGTAATGGTGGCGATCCTATCGTATCTTGGAGAATTATATCTTTATTAAGAGAAAAATTTGAAAATATTTCAGTTTTAGTTCCTTATACTGCTTATAGTGCTGCTACACTTTTAGCTTTAGGAGCTGATGAAATTATTATGCATTCTTATGGCAATTTAGGTCCTTTAGACCCACAGTTTGTTTTTCCTGGTCCGAATAACAAAATGAAATCGATTAGTTATGAAGAGATAAAAAAATACATTGAGTTTGTTAAAGAAATAGGTATAACTGATCAAGAATTATTGCAAAGGTCTTTTGAAAAATTAACAGATGAAATTAAACCGACTTCAATAGGCTTCGCTAAAAGAAGCTCACAATTAGCATTGACTATGTCGCAAAAATTATTAGCAACACATATGAAAGATGAAAATAAAACAAAACAAATTTCAGAAACTTTGAATTCGAAATTTTATCATCACGGCTATCCTCTTTATAGAAAAGAAGCAATTGAAATAGGACTTCCAATTGCTAATCATAATGAAATTATAGAGAGGCTAATTTGGGCAATTTACGAAGATTTTGTAGAAGAATTAGATTTTAATAAAGTATTTAAAGAAGACCAAGCAGTAGTAAATAAGATACAAGAAGTAGCTAAAACTAAGTTATTCTTTCCAACATCTGTTAATATAAAAATTAAACAGAATTGTCTAGAAAGCAGTTCGCTTAATTGTTATAATAATCTTGTGATAAGTGCTCAATGCAATACTGATGGTAATAAAATTGAGAATATAAATATTTCTTCAAGTCTTGAAGATTGGGTTGTGGAGGAATAAATATGTGCAAAAAAGAAAAAAATAAAAATACGACTTTCGAAGAATTTATGTTTAACATACGTATTGTAAATAATAATTCTGATCCAAATGTTGGAACTGAAAGTTGGCCTAAACCATTAATTAATCCACCAGTTATTGATTTTGATGGACCTCACTATATGCCTAATGAGATTCCAATTGATGAGATTCTTTCGGGTAAATATATTCCCTCGGGTTGCTATTATCTTAATGGTGAACGAGACAGACTTATTTTTCCAGGTGATTTTATAGAACCACCTATAAAATCTCATTTCGGTTTTGATTGTAAAATTACTCATACTTATGAAAATTTAAAGTTGAAACAGTTACTTAACAAATTATTAAAAAATAGTTTTATAGAAAAGAATTAATTTTATAAATTAAAACTCAGCTTTTTATTCAATATAAATATTTAAGTTTTGATTTAAAGTATTGGAGATAACTATTTTAATAATTAAGGTACTTAATTAAATGCAATATGGAGATAATAGATGTGGAATAAAGATTATAACAATAGTTGGGGAATGCCCTTAGAAGGCTTTAGAGAAACAATAAAAATACCTGGAGAAAATACTAAACATATTAAAATACATAGTGTTTCTAAAGACGATGTTACATTTCTTTTTATTTCTGGTGATAATAAAAAAGAGATGAAGAAATTAGAAAAAGGAAGATGAAAAGACATAAAATAAGGCATTTAAGAAAAGGATATTTTTAGTGATCTAGATTTGTGATTGTTTTTAGTAGTGATTAGATAAAAGTTAATCCCATATTTTATTAGATTTTAAGTTTTCTGCATATTTTAAGATTAGAAATATGCAGTAAATAATATTAAATATTGTTTTTTTGCATATAAATATATATAAAATTATATGCATAAAGAGGTATTTAATGCATATGAAAGTATTTGATTATTTGTTTTTAAAAACGGTAATGTTCCATCAAAACTAGTAGATATAGTATCAAATATCAACGCTTTAAAATCTATGTCGATAGTTTAATTAAAACAATATGAGTATATTTTTAAAGAACTTGAGTCAATCGCTAAAATTCAATCTATTAAAAGTTCAAACGTAATAGAAGGTATAGTAACAAGTGATAGTAGAATTAATGAAATTGTTAATAAAAATAGTGCGCCATTAAACCATAATGAAGAATAAATAGCGGGTTATAGAGACGCACTTAATGAAATACATAAGGGGTATAGATATTTAGATTTTAAAGAAAAAGATATTTTAAGACTCCATCAAATTTTAATGAGCAAGACTAATTATAATTATGGTGGTAAATATAAAAACGAAGATAATGCAATATTAGAAATTGACGCATTAGGTTTAAAGCGTATTCTCTTTAAACCTATTAGTGCTATTGATACGCCAATAGCAATGGAACAATTAGAATTATCTTATTTAGCTAGTAGAGATGAAATAGGTATAAATAAATTGCTATTAATACCTTTTTAATCTTAGATTTTTTATGTATTCATCCGTTTAAAGATGGAAATGGAAGAATGTCGAGATTACTATCTTTATTACTTTTATATAAAAATGAATATGATGTTGGTAAATATATTTCTATTGAAGAAAAAATAAATGAATCTAAAAAGGAATATTTTCTATTTATATTATTTAAATGTTATAAAGAATTACATGACCGTTTTATCTTAATTGATGGAAGAAAAGCTTCTAAAAAGGTAAGAATCGAAAAACTAGTTCTAGATTCAATTAAACCGTTATCTAAAATAGAGATTTATAAGTCTTTAGTTGATGTTAGTGTTACTACTATTGAAAAAGTTTTAGGAGAATTAGTGAAAGCTAATAAGATAAGAATCATTGGTAAAGGTAGAAGTACTAGATATATTAGAAATTAATTAATAAGTTATATAAATACTTTAAAAACTCATTAAAATAAAAAATAACTCTTTAAAACTTAACTAAAATTTATTGAAACCGCTTTCAAAAAAATTTAATAAACTCTCTCTTTACATTCAATTTTTAATAAGTATAATATCTAATGTTCGTATACGAACTATTTATTTTATGGAAGAAAAAGATTATTTAATTTTAAGAGAGATACGAGTCTTATTTAATTACATTAGAAGAGAACTAAATAGTAAGACAAAAGAATTTGGAATAAGTGGATTTCAATCTCGTCTTTTAGAATTTATATATTATAAGAATCTTAAAAATGAAGAAGTTGTTCAAAAAGATTTAG
Source organism: Candidatus Onthovivens merdipullorum (assembly GCA_017694345.1). GTDB lineage: Bacteria > Bacillota_I > Bacilli_A > RFN20 > CAG-826 > Onthovivens > Onthovivens merdipullorum. The sequence continues at coordinate 10,107 of JADIMY010000098.1, forward strand.
AAAGAATTTTTAATTCCTCTAAATCTAATATGTGTGAACTTCTCATCTCTATGGAAAATAGTGGTCTTATTAATCGAATTGAAAGCTCTACTCAAAGAGCTAAAAAGATAATCTGTACTACTAAAGGAATCGAAATGTTTCATAAAATAGATACTTCAGCTGAAGAAGTTGAGGAAGATATTAAAAAAGATATAAGTAAAAGCGATCTCGATAACTTCAATAAAGTTATCGAGAAAATGATTACTAATTTAGGTGGAACTTTATCAAAAGATAATTAAAAGGAGGTTAAAAGATATGAAGAAAAAGAAAGAAAATAAATTAAGTTTTATTCATAAGTTTATATTCTTATTACATTCAACTAGGGAATATAAAAAATATTCTTTCTTATCGATTGGTTTTGTTTTAGGTGAAACGATTATCGAATGTATTATTCCATTTGTAATGATGCTTTTAATCGATGTTTTACAAGGTTTTATTAATGTTGAAATAACTGATACATTAAAGAATCAAGCCTTAAATACTGTTTTAATTTATGGATCAATCCTTTTTGTTTTAGGAACTTGTTCTTTAGTATGTGGTGTTTTGGCTGGAAGAATGAGTGCTATTGCTAGTGCTGGATTTGCTAAAAACTTAAGAACTGATGAGTTTAATAAAATCGTTTCTTTCTCATTTAATAATATCGATAAATTTTCTACTTCGAGTTTAATCACTAGACAAACAACAGATATCTCTAACATCCAAATGGCTTTTATGCTTTTAATTAGAATTGCTGTTAGAGCTCCATTTATGTTTATATTTTCTTTTATTATGTCAATAGTAATTGCTCCACAGTTAAGCTGGATTTTTTTAATTACAATTCCATTTATTGCGGTTATTTTAGGAGTAATTATTCCTATTGCTACTAAGTTATTCGTAAAATTATTTAGAAAATATGATGATTTAAATGAATTAACTGAAGAAAATGTCCATGGAATGAGAGTTGTTAAAACTTATGCTAGAGAAGACTATGAAAAAGAAAAGTTTAAAGAACAAAGTGGCATTATGGGAAAAGGTTTCCAAAAAGTTGAACAATTAATGAGTGCCACTAACCCTGCAATGCAAGCGGTTATGTATATCTCTATGTGTTTAATCTTATTTTTAGGAACAACGCTTGCTATTAAAGAAGGACTTGCTGTAGCTAATCCAGATGATGCAAGTTTTGGTATTGCTAACATTTCTAGCTTAATTACTTATAGTGCTCAAGTTTTATCGAGCTTAATGATGGTTGCAATGGTTATGTTTATGATCATTATGGCAGTTCCAGCTATTAATAGAGTCTATGAAGTTATCACTGAAGTTCCTACGATTAAAGACAGTGAAAATCCTATTTATGAAGTTAAAAACGGTGATATCGATTTTGATAATGTTTCCTTTAAATATAAAGAAGATGCTAAAAAATACGCTTTAGCCAATATTAATTTACATATTAAAAGTGGTATGACTGTTGGTATTATTGGAGGAACTGGTTCTTCTAAATCTACTTTAGTTAACTTAATCTCAAGATTTTATGATACAAGTGTTGGTGAAGTTAAAGTTGCTGGAATAAATGTTAAAGATTACGACTTAAATACTTTAAGAAATAATGTCGCAATGGTTTTACAAAAGAATGTCTTATTTAGTGGAACAATTAAAGATAATTTAAGATGGGGTAATGAATTTGCAACTGATGAAGAAATAGTTCAAGCTTGTAAAATTGCTCAAGCTGATTCCTTTATTGAAGGTTTCCCTAAAAAATACGATACCTGGATTGATCAAGGTGGTGTTAATGTTTCAGGTGGCCAAAGACAAAGACTTTGTATCGCTAGAGCCTTACTTAAAAAACCTAAAGTCTTAATTTTAGATGATTCAACTAGTGCCGTTGATACTAAAACTGATGCTTATATTAGAAAAGGATTTAAAGAATATTTACCAGATATAACTAAGATTATTATCGCTCAAAGAGTTTCTTCGGTAGAAGATGCTGATCTAATTATCGTTATGGATAATGGTACAATAAATGGAATGGGAACTCATGAAGAGTTACTTAAAAATAATGCGATTTATCAAGAAGTTTTCGAAATTCAAAATAGAATTGGAGGTGCTCACTAATGAAAAAGAATGCTCATGTCTTAATTAGATGTATTGTTGACTTTTTTAAAGCGCATCCTCTTGCTTTAAGTATTGCTACTTTATGTGTATTTATTAGTGCACTTGGAGCAATAGTTGCTCCTTTAATGGTTCAAAATGTTACTAATTTAATCGCTGAAGCAATTAAAGCTGGCTCATTTGAGGCTATAAGAAGTGATTTTACTACATTTTTAATCGTCTTAATTTGTTCTTATGTCGTCGCTTTAGCAGGTGGCTTTACTTATTCTCAAATCACTGCTAGATTTGCTCAAAAATATATGCACGAACTAAGATGTCGCTTATTTAATCATATGGAAGATCTTCCTATAAGATATTTTGATACTCACGATAAAGGTGAAATTATGTCAACCTTCACTAATGATGTCGATACGATTAGACAACTTTTATCACAATCTATTACGACTATCTTAATTTGTAGTGTTACCTTTATCTCTGTATTTGTTATTATGCTAATTTCTTCAGTTTACTTAACTTTAATCGTTGTTTTAGGAGCTATTGCAATGATTTTAGTTACTAAAAATATCGGTGGAAGAAGTGCTAAAAACTTTAGAGCACAACAAGAAGTTCTCGCTAAAGAAGAAGGCTTTGTCGAAGAAATGATGCATGGCTTAAAAGTTATTAAATCATTTACTCACGAAAAACAATGTAAAAATGATTTCCAAGTTTATGTCACTAACTTACAAACAGTTAGTAGAGATGCAAATAAATTTGCTAATATCTTAATGCCTATTATGGGGAATATCGGTAATATTCTTTATATTATCGTCGCTATTGTTGCTGTTATATTATTTATTTATGATGTCCCTTCACTTACAATAACTGGATATCACGCTACTGAAACCATTTCTATTGGTATTATTGTTAGTTTCTTACCAATGGTTAAGCAATTTACTAATAATGTTAGTGAAGTTGCTAACCAAGTTAACCCAATAGCTTTGGCAATTGGTGGAACTAGTCGTGTCTATCAGCTTTTAGATGAAGAAAAAGAAGTTGATAATGGTTACGTCACTTTAGTTATGGGAAAATATGATGATAATGGTAATATCGTTGAATGTAACCGTAAAGAACATACTTTATGGGCTTGGAAACATCCTCATACCGCTGATGGAAGTATTACTTATACATTATTACAAGGCGATATAAGAATGTTTAATGTCGACTTTGGTTATACTCCTGATAAAATTGTACTTCACGATGTTTCACTTTACGCTAAACCTGGTCAAAAGATTGCTTTTGTTGGAGCAACAGGAGCTGGTAAAACTACGATTACTAATTTAATTAATAGATTCTATGATATCGCTGATGGAAAAATTAGATATGATGGAATTAATATTAATAAGATTAAAAAGAAAGATTTAAGAAGATCGCTCGGAATGGTACTTCAAGATACTAACTTATTTAGTGGAACGATCATGGATAACATTCGTTTTGGTCGACTTGATGCTACTGATGAAGAATGTATTGAAGCAGCCAAACTTGCTAATGCTGATAGCTTTATAACTAGACTCCCTCAAGGGTATAACACTTATATTAAAGGTAATGGAAGTTCAATTTCTCAAGGTCAAGCTCAACTTTTATCTATTGCTAGAGCTGCTGTTAGTGGTTGTCCTGTTTTAATCTTAGATGAAGCGACTAGTAGTATTGATACTAGAACTGAACAAATTGTTCTTAAAGGAATGGAAAACTTAATGAAAGGTAAAACTGTTTTCTTAATTGCTCACAGGCTTTCAACAATTCAAGATGCTGAAGCGATTATGGTTTTAGATCATGGTAAGATCATCGAAAGAGGAACTCACGAAGAATTAATTAAACAAAAAGGAGTTTACTATCAACTTTATACTGGTGCTTTTGAACTTGAATAAAGATTAAATTTAATAAATATAAAACGAAAAATGTTTCTAGTAATAGGAACATTTTTTGTTATTATTGACAAAATTTTTGTTCGTTTATAGTTGATGTATTTTAATTAAAAAACTAACGGAATTAGAAAAATAATGAGGTTTTAAAGGCTTTTTTAAATAAATAGTACCTTAATTTTTAGTTTAATCTAAATAGCACTAAATAAAAATTGACTTTATTTTTTACTAAAATTATAATTTTAAAAGAGAGGTAAGAGAATATGAAAAAATCTAAATTTTTATTATTACTAAGTATTTCTTTTTTATTAACAGGATGTAATGAAAACAATAATGAAGAAAGTAGAGTAAGCATTACTAAAGAAGAAGCTTATGCAATTTTTAATGAAAATACTAATGTTAGTTACACAAAAGCTGATTGCCATAATCACACTAATTTAAATATGACTTCTACTTTAGAAGGTAATGAAATTAATATATCTACTGAAACTAAATACGATATTACTTATGATATAAGTGATGATAATGATTTATATATTT
>JADIMY010000099.1 GCA_017694345.1 Candidatus Onthovivens merdipullorum
TGAACAAATATTTTTGTTAGGGTGTTATTTATTTACGTTTACTATATATCGTTAATTTAAAAATATAATCTGAATAATGAAAAATACATTTTTAATATAATAAACAAAATATCTATTACTATTTTTAAAAAAAGTTCGATATAATCGAACATTTTAACAATTTGGAGCACCATGGCGGATTTGAACCACCGATCGTTGAGTTGCAGTCAACTGCCTTACCAGACTTGGCTAATGGTGCGTGCTTATTAATAATATAGAAACTAAGGCTTTTTTTCAATTGTTATTTTTAGAATTTTTATCTTCTTGCTTGCTATTTTTAGCTTCAATAACTTCTTCATTTTCTTCTTTAGCTTCAGCTTTATCCCATTTATAGGAAAGTTTTTCTAATTGCTCTTCAAATTCTTTTTTAGAATTTTCCATCTCAATATTAAGTTTAATTGAACTTCCCTTTTTTAAAAAATGAAATCCTAATAAACATAATAGTAACCCTACGACACATAGAACTAACCCTATATAACCATAAACACTAGAATTTTCATCAATTAAAGGTAGTGTTGCTCCTACTACAATTAAAATAAGAGCGATTAATGAAATTACCCCACCTTTAATATAATATTTAAAATATTTTTCTTTTGTATTTAATTTCATTTTTGTATTTGAATATTACTATCATTAATTTTTCTTTTAAACTCTTCTAAACATTCATATAACTTCTTTTTGCTTCTATTGACATATTTAAAAGAAACTCTAAGCTTTTTTTGATCATTTTCTTCGATTAATGATGTTTCTAAACCTTTATAAACAACATTATATTTGTCAAATAGATCAAGTAAAGTTGACATAACTGGTTCATTAGTACTTGCTAATATCACAACATTAGTTTTATTTCTACTCACCCATTTTTCAAGTTTAGTAAAAGAAGCTAAACATATTAAAGTAAATAAAGTAGTGATTAAGCCAATTACAAAATAACCAGCACCGCTTGCCATACCTATTGCCATAGTAACCCAAATTGAAGCAGCTGTTGTTAATCCTTTAATATTGAGTCCATTTTTAATAATACTACCAGCTCCTAAAAAGCCCATTCCTGTAACTCCTGCTGCAGCAAGTCTCATTGGGTCTCTTGTAGCTTCTCCAGGAACTCCATAAACACTAATTACCATAATTAATGCACTGCCTAAACTTATTAAAATATGAGTTCTAAGTCCTGCAGCGTGTCCATTAATTTCTCTTTGATAGCCAATAATTCCACCATAAATTATCGAAACTAATAAACATAAAAATATAAGAATTAAATTACCCCACCATCCTAAGTTATTAAAATATTCAATGATTAACGAGTCAATACTTTTCGGGGTGTTAAAAGCTGAATTCGTATCTGTTAATAAATTTAAATTTAGCATATGACTATGATAACAAAAAAATTAATCATTTTAAACATTTTTCAAAACTTTTTATTGAAGTCAAGTTTCTTTAATGGTAATATACTTGTTGCACTGGTCTTGTAGCTCAGTTGGATAGAGCAACAGCCTTCTAAGCTGTGGGTCAGGCGTTCGAGTCGCCTCAAGATCACCAAAATTAAAAATATGGTCTAGATTATAGCATCTAGACCTTTTATTTTTTTAACTAAATTATTACTAGAATTCTACTAGTAGATAACTTCTTAATGTAATGATACTTTTAAAACCGCTAAAAATACTTAGAATTTAAAGGCTTTTTAAGAAAAATATCACTTTTTAATTGATTCATATAATGCGATATATTCTAAAGCAGGTTTTCTCCGGGTGTGATCTACTTTCATCGCATTGACAATCATTTTATTAAACTCTTTTTCTTTTCCGCTATATAAAATTAAAGCTTTAGTGACAGTACTTAATGCTTCAATTTGACTATAATTATCAAAGCCAAGTCCTGTTGCTACTTTATAATTTGAATAATTTTCATCAAGTGGCATGACCGTATCTTTAAGTCCACCAGTTCTTCTAACAATTGGTAAAGTCCCATAGCGCATAGCAATCATTTGTCCAATGCCACAAGGTTCAAAAGCACTAGGCATAATAAAGAAATCACTTGCGGCATAAATTCGATGAGCTAAAACATTATTGTAACCAATATAAACCATTACATTATTAGGGTGTCTTCGATATAGGTCATTGAAATAATTTTCTGCTTCACTTTCACCACTTCCTAAAACAGCAAAACTCGCACCTTGATTAACTAAAAATTCAGCCATTGCTTTAATTAAATCAAGTCCTTTTTGACTAGTTAAACGACTTACAACACTAAATAAAGGAAGTTCAGGATTTAAATTATATTCCTTAGAGAAATCAATTTTATTAAACTTCTTTTCTTTTAAAACATTTTTGCTGTTATAGTTTTTATAAATTAATTTATCTTTACTAGGATTAAATTCCTTATAATCAATCCCATTAACTATACCAACAAAATCATCTCCTCTTAAAGATAAATCAAACCAAAGTCCTTTACTACCTTCTTTAGTTTTAAGTTCTTCTTTATGAGTCGGACTTACAGTTGTAATTTTATCAGCATAAACAATTCCAGCTTTTAAAGTTGAAACTTGATTATCAAGTCTAACTCTTCCTTCATCGAATAAATGAGTACCTAGATTATATAGATCAAATAAAGAATCTTTATTTAAATAACCTTTAAACATTGGGTTATGAATTGTTAAAACTGATTTTATTTTTCCTAAAACTTCATCGTCGATATATTTTTCTTTAAGTAAACAAGGAATCATCGCTCCTTGCCAATCGTGAACATGACATACATCGAGTTTATAAGGAAGCTTTTTCATTATTTCGATTGCAGCTAAACTAAAGAAAGCAAAGCGCTCGCCATCATCAAAATAACCATAAATCGCACTTCGCTCAAAGTATTGTTTATTTTGAATTAAGTAATAATCAATTCCATCAATTTCAGTGTGAAATAAATTAAAAGTTGGTTTACGCCAGTTCATAGTGACGATAACATCTTTCATCACCATTTTTAGTTTACTTCTTGTCTTTTTTTCGACATCTTTATAAAAAGGAGTGATAATACTTACTTTATGACCAAGTTTAACATATTCTTTACTTAAAGAATAACTGACATCACTTAGTCCACCAGTTTTTGAAAAAGGTAAGACTTCACTACTTACCATTACGATATTCATTAGATTTTTGCTCCTTGAGGAACATAGATTGGATTATCTTTTTCCCCTTCCAATAATTCTTTATTTTGAATTAAGCAATGTTTATCAATAATTGCATTTTTAATAGTACATCCTTTTTTAATAACAGTGTCAGTAAAAATAATACTATCTTTAACAAAAGCTCCTTCTTCAACGATAACATTTCTTGCTAAAATAGAATGTTCAACTTTTCCATCAATCCTACAACCATTAGCTAAAAGTGAATCATTAACATCAGCATTAATTCCATATAATACTGGGGTTGAATTATGCGTTGTCGTATAATATTTCCAATCATCACTAAATAGACTACTAGAGAATTTTGTAGTATCTAATAATTCAAAAGAAAACTTCATATAATCGAGTAAACTAGCAAAATATCTGCAATATCCATCATGACGAATAGCGTGAACTTTTTCTTGGAAGTTGACGATAAAATGAACGATATCTTTTAAAGTGAATAAAGATGAAATATCAGGAATTTTCTTTAACATTTCTCTAAGAAAATCACTATTAAAAATATAAGTCTCTAAAGAGATATAAGCGTCATCTTTTTCTCCTGTGTTAGTTTCAAATTTTTGTACATTTCCAAGTGCATCGACTGTTAAAGCATCACAATTAAAATATCTTTCTTTAGCGTGATGAGTTTCGTGATAAATGACGCTACACACTTTATTTGAATTAATATGTTCTTTTAGTGCTTTACTAAAATCAATTTTCGTAACAAATTGCACAGGAACAATTACAATATATTTAG
>JADIMY010000100.1 GCA_017694345.1 Candidatus Onthovivens merdipullorum
GTGTAGATTATTTAAATAAAACATCATTTGATTTTAATGACTTTACTTTAAATTCATTAAATAGAATATTTTTATACAATGATTTAATTAGTGGAACTTATGATAGTTTAGTAAACAGTGAACAAGAAAAAGTATGCGAAAAAGTTTCAAAAAGCCTGCAGAAGTTTATTAAAAATAAAAAATTTGGCTATGTTTTCAAAGCATTATATAGTTTATCTAATGTATTAATAATTAAAGTAAATTTAGGAAACAAATTAAGAAATGCCTATAAAAATAAAGATGAAGAAGAACTTTATAGTTTATTAAGTGATACAAAGTTACTTTTAAGAAGAGTAAATATTTTTTATAAAGACTTTTATAAAATGTGGCACTATGAAGCTAAAGATTTTGGTTTTGATGTTATCGATTTAAGAATTGGTGGCTTAATTCAAAGAGGCAAAGCTTTAATTAATAAATTAACTAAATATTTGAATAAAGAAATAAATGTAATAGAAGAATTTGAAGAAGAGACGTTAGATTTTTATGGAAATAAAGACAAATTTTATAAAGCAAATGATATAGTTGACCCTTATTACACTAAGATGTCAACCGTCAATATAAATGATTAAAGGAAAGAGTTATGGAATACAAAGCAAAGAAAAATTTAATTGAAGTTAAAAATGAGAATTCTAGTTTATTTATTGAAGTTATAAATAAAGGTTTACTAAGAATTTATAAAAAGAAAAATAACACTGATTTAATTGAGTTAAATGATTCTCCTAGAAGAGCTTTGTTTAAAGTTGAAGAGACTAATGATTTTATAGAGTTTAATATCGGAGATTATAAATTAATAATTGATAAAGAATTAAATTTTAAATTATTCAAAAAAGAAAAATACTTAACAACATTTAATTTTAATCATCCTTTTGATGATGTAGAAAAAAGATTATATTATCAAGTGAATATCAAAATTGATGATAAAAAAGATTACGTTTTTGGTTTAGGTGATAAAATGAGTTACCTTGATAAAAAAGGTTATTTTTTTGCTAGTTATAATACAGATGATCCATCTCATCAAGATGAATTATTCCCTAGCTTATATAAAAGTATAAATTATCTATTATTTAGTATAGATAAATCCTTTTTTGGTTTATATTTTCCTAGTACATATCGTTATACATATGATATTGCCAAAACTAATTTAGATACTGTAAAAGTAAATAATTTTAATGCTCAACAAGATTTCTTTTTAATTTTAGGGAAAGATGTTAAAGAAGTTACTCAAAACTATAGTGATTTAGTAGGTCATCCATATATGGTAAGAATGAAAATGCTAGGGTATTCTCAATGTCGATGGTCTTATGAAAATGAAGAAATGGTTAAAGATGTCTTTAATAAGTTTAAAGAATATAAATTGCCTTTAGATTATATTCATCTTGATATTCATTATATGGACGGATATAGAGATTTTACTATTGATAAAACTCGTTTTAAAGATATGAAAAAATTAACCGATACTCTTAAAAAAGAAGATGTTGAAGTCATTGCAATTAATGATGCTGCTATAAAATTAGATACTAATTTCGATCTATATAATATGTTAGAGAAAAATGGTTTATTTTCTAAGTTAAATGATAAAACTTATATAAATACAGTGTGGCCAGGAGAAAGTGCTTTTCCAAATTACGCTGATCCAAAATGTCAAAAGTTAATTAGTGAATATGCTTATAAGTTTATTAAAGAAAATGGTATTAGTGGGTTATGGTGTGATATGAATGAACCTGCTAGCTTTAATGGACCACTCCCTAAAGATGTTGATCATTCTTTTAATAGTCGCAAATTAGATCATGAAGAAGAACATAATGTTTATGGTGAACATATGGTTAAATCTTTTGTAAGTGTTTTTACAAAAGATAATATTAGACCTTATATCTTCACAAGGGCTGGATTATCTACCACTCCAAAATATGCATTCGCTTGGAATGGTGATAACTTTTCTTTATGGCATCATTTACGTTATTCTTTAACACAAAATTTGTCTCAAAGTATTTCTAATTTTATGTTTAATGGAGTAGATATTGGAGGATTTGGTGGAGACACTACAAAAGAACTATTAATTAGATGGATTGAAGCTAATTTATTTATGCCTTTTATAAGAAATCACTCAAGCTTAAATACTAAAAATCAAGAGCCTTATGCTTTTGATGAAGAGGCTTTAAACATTTATAAGAAATTTTTAGATGTTCGTTATAAATTTATTCCTTATTTATATAATTTAGTTTACGAAATGAATAAAAAAGGTTCGCCTATTATTAGACCAATGTTTTATAACTATGAAGATGATGATATAGCTTATACAATAAACGATCAATATATGGTTGGAATAGATTTATTAATTGCTCCTATTTTAAATAAAGATGAAAGATTTAGACAAGTTTATTTACCAAAAGGGGAATGGGTAAACTATTTTACTAACGAGAAAATTAAAGGCGGAAAATTTGTTGTTTTACATGAAAACCTTGCAGAATCTGGATATTTTATTAGAAATAATACTATTATTCCAATGTTTGAAAACTTATTACATATCGAAAAAGAAAAAATTGATACTCTAGTTTTACATATTTACGGAAAGAAAGGCAAGGTTAAAATATATGAAGATGATGGTAAATCTATGGATTATCTTAAAGATATATATAATATTTATGAGGCTAAGTTTGATAACGAAGTCTTAAACTTTAAATTTATTTATCAAAATTATCACTCGCCATTTAAAACATTAAAAGTAATTTATGAAAATAAAACATATACATTCGAATTTAAGGAATATACTAATTTAAGTATAAAAGGAGATAATTTATGAGATGTATTAATGTTGCAATTTTTGGTTGTGGAAATAGGGGAAACTTCTATGGAGAGTTTTCTAAGCTTAAACCAAACAAAATGAAAGTTGTTCAAGTTGTAGATAGTAATCCTACTGCTCTTGAATATGCAAAAAATTTTTATAGATTATCTAGTGAAGATTGTTATTCTTCTTTTGATGAATGGTTAAGTAAATCTAATAAAAAAGCTGATGCCGTTATTAACTGCTTTATGGATAAATACCACATTGAAACAACAATGCCTTTATTTAAATTAGGATATGATGTGTTGCTTGAAAAGCCTATTTGTAATGATCCTAAAGAGCTAGTAATGCTAATGAACGAATCAAAAAAATATCATAAAGTTTTAATGGTTTGTCACGTTTTAAGATATACCCCATTTTATTCAAAAATTAAGAAAATTATTGATTCAAAAGAACTTGGAGATTTAGTTTCTTTAGAAATGGCCGAACACGTATATATTCCTCATATGATGAGCAGTTATATAAGGGGAAAATGGAGAAGTGAAAGTGAATGTGGTTCACCTATGATAATGGCTAAATGTTGTCACGATACTGATTTAATGTGTTGGCTTAATGTAAATTCTCGACCAACGTATGTCTCAAGTTTTGGTGAAAGAAGTGTTTTTGTTCCTAAAAATAAACCAAGCGATGCTACAGACAGATGCTTAACTTGTCCACATATGAAAACGTGTAGGTATTCAGTTTATTGGTATTTATTAAATACTGCTCAAGACCCAATTGTTTTTAATAATGCAGTACCAGGAAAAAGATGGGACGAAGTTACTATTGAAGATAAAAAGAAAGTATTCATGGAAAGTGACTCTTTAGGAAGATGTGCTTTTGATGGACCTCAAGATTTAGTAGATCATCAAGTAACCGCTGTTACATTTGAAAATGGAGTAACTGCTTCTTTAAATATGATAGGTGGTACAAGTTATCCTTGTAGAACGATTCATGTGACCCTTACCGGCGGTGAAATATATGGTGTGTTTGAATCAAATATTTTAAATGTTAGAAAATATGATATGGAGCATTTTTCTAGAAGCAATAAAAAGATTTATTTAGGCAATGTTGGAGTTGGTCATGGTGGTGGTGATATGCGACTAATTGAAGATTTTATCGATTATTTAAGAACTGGAAAAATGTCAATTTCACAAACAAATATCGATACTAGTATTGATGGGCATCTCTTAGGAATGGGTGCTGATTTAAGCGACAAAAATAGAAAAACAGTAGAAATTACTGAAGATAGGAAGTTGAAGCTAAAATAATGAAACTTAATGATGGATTAATTGTATCTTGCCAAGCCCTTAAAGGCGAACCAATGTATGGAGGAGATTCTACTGTTAAATTTGCTTATGCAGCATATTTAGCTGGAGCAAAAGGAATTAGAGCTAACTCTATAAAAGATATTAATCGAATAGCTAAAAAAATAAATCACAAAATTCCTATTATTGGAATTATTAAAAAAGATTATGAAGGTAGTGAAATCTATATAACTCCAACGTTAAAAGAAGTTAAAAAATTAATTAAATCTAAATGTGATGTTATCGCTTTAGATGCAACTTATAGAGATAGACCAAATGGTGTTAAATTGGAAGAATTAGTTAATTATATTAGAAATCACTCAAAAAAATTAATAATGGCTGATTGTTCAACTTTAAAAGAATCTATCGATGCAATTAAACTTGGTTTTGATTATGTTTCTTCAACTTTAAGAAGTTATACAAAAGAAACAAAAGGTGTAAAAATTCCTGATATTGAGTTTACAAAAGAACTTTTAGAAAACATTGATAATGATAAAGTTATTTTTGAAGGCGGAATCGATTCTCCCTTATCTTTAAAAGAAGTACTTAATACTGGAGTTAAAAAAGTTGTAATTGGAGGAGCAATAACTCGTCCTTTACAAATAACAAAGCGTTATCTTAAAGAATTTGAAAATTGACATAAATTAATATTTATTATTTATATATTAGTAAATTATCATTAAAAATTATGATTTAAAGCAACTAAAAAGTAAAATAAATATGAGGTGTTCTTATGAATAATTTAATAGAAAAATACAAAGCTAGAAGAGAATTAAAAAAAGAAAAAAAGATTAAAGAAAGGCAAGAATACGAAAAGAATGTTGTTAATTATAATAGAGTTGTTGCTATTGAATTATCTAATCGTAGAAAACCTAAAAAAGCACCAAGTGATTGTTATATATCATTACAAAATATCAATAAAATTTATGATAATTTAGTTCAAGCAGTATATGACTTTAATTTAGATATTAAAAAGAATGAATTTATTGTCTTTGTTGGCCCTTCTGGATGTGGAAAATCAACTACTTTAAGAATGATTGCTGGCCTAGAAGAAATTACAGCTGGAAATTTATTTATCGACGGAGTTTATGCCAATGGTTTAGCTCCTAAAGATAGAAATATCGCAATGGTTTTCCAAAGCTATGCTCTCTATCCTCATATGAGTGTCTATGAAAATATGGCTTTTTCAATGAAAATTAGACCAAGTGAATGTTTTGTATTAGATGAAAATGGCAATATCAAAGTAGGCATAGATGAGAAAAAAGTAAATGAACTTGAAAAAGAAATTTCAAAAAAGAAGCTAAATCTAGACACTTTTTCTAAAAAAATAGAGGATCATAAAATTGTCTTAGATAAGTTAAATGAGACATTAAATAATAAAGAAGTAGTTAATTCTGGTAAAGAAAAAGATAAACTTTTAGAAAGATATTATACCGAAAGAGATTATATTCATTCTTTAGAACATGAACTTAGATATCGAAAAGAAAGTTATGATGAACTAGTTGAAGAACTTGAAAAAGTAAAAACAACTCCTGTCCAATTGACAGAAATTAGAAAGCTTACTAAAGAAGAAATAGATGAAAGAGTTCATAAAGCAGCTAAAATATTACAAATTGAAGATTATTTAGATCGTAAACCAAAAGCGCTTAGTGGTGGTCAACGTCAAAGAGTCGCCTTAGGTAGAGCGATTTGTAAAAGTGCAAAATTATTTTTAATGGATGAACCATTAAGTAATCTTGATGCTAAACTTAGAGTTTCAATGCGCAGTGAAATTATTAAGCTACATAAAGCAATTGGTTCAACGACAATTTATGTTACTCACGATCAAACTGAAGCTATGACAATGGCTGATCGAATAGTTATTATGGATAAAGGTGTAATCCAACAAATTGGAACTCCAAAAGAAATTTATAATCATCCTTCTAATGTCTTTGTTGGAACGTTCATCGGTTCTCCTTCAATGAATATACAAAACGTTGAAATTAAAGAGAATAAAATAGTTTTTGATGAAGAAAATACTTTAAATTTAAGTGAAGAAATTATTTCTAATTTAAATACTAAAATTAAAGAAAAGCTTGCAAAAATCAATTATTTTATTGAAAACGGATTAAATGAAGAATATGAAAAAGAATTAAATGTGAAAAAAGAAAGCTTAAGATTAAAAATAGAGGATTCTGGTAAACGATTTACTCATGATAAAGATGGTAATTTAATTGATCGAATAGAAGCTTTAACTCTTGACGAAGAAGAAAAAGCAATATGTCAAAGTTTCTATGATTCGAAGCTTAAAGGTTTATTAAAAGCTAAAGAAAAGTATGAAGAAATGTTAAAGAGTAATGTTTATCAAGTTATCTTTGGAGTTAGACCTGAAAACATTTATTTAAAAGATTCAATCACTGAAAAAAATGTTAAACCAAGTAATGATTTATATTTAACTATTTCAATTCCTGAATTACTTGGTAACGAATATTATTTACATAGCGAATTAGCTAAAAATGATTTTGTTATCAAAACATCAGCCAATAATGATGTCAAAGAAAATAGTAAAGTAATTATAAATATAGATTTAAATAAGATACATTTATTCGATGTTATTGATAAAAATATTTTAGTGTAATAAATTGAATATATGGGTATTCGTTTTTTAAATGCTTCGAAGATATTTATTTTAGAAAATAAAGAGTTTTCTTATATTTTCTATATTAATCATTTAAATATATTAACTAAACTTTATTTTGGTAAAAGAATTAATGATTTAAGCATTAATTCTTTTAATTATATTAATAATTTAAACGCTGATTCTTATAACTTTTTAGATTTAAAAGAAGATAAAGAAATTATTAATAGTAATCCTTATTTTTCAGGATTAACAAGTGAGGTTGAAGCTCCTTCTTTTTTAACATTTGATAAAAGAGGAAGTTTAGTTTCAATTAAACATAAAGACAATTCTTTATTAACTGATTTTAGGTATGTAAGTCATAAAGTTTATAAAAAAGAATTTGAAATTGAAGGCTTACCTTATTTTAATAAAAAAAGTAGTGAAACGTTAGAAATAACATTAAAAGATATAAAAGACGATATATATTTAGTGATGTATTATTCAGTTTATGAAGATCTAAATGTTATTTTAAGACATAATGAAGTGATTAATAAATCAAGTAGCGATATTGAAATTACTAATTTTTCTTCATTTTGTTTAGATTTACCTTCTTTAGATTATGATTTACTTTCTGTTTATGGGACTTATGCTACTGACCGTATATTAGAAAGACAAAAATTAACTCACAATATTATTTCTTTAACAGAAAATAGTGGTGGTAAAGGTTTTTATCATAATCCAATGTGTATGTTGATTAAAGAAAACGCTAATGATGATTTTGGAGAAGTTATTGGACTTGGCTTAGTTTATTCATCTAACTTTAAATTTGACTTTATTGGTAGCCCGCTTAATAAATTACGAGTGCTTGTGGGAATTAATAATGAAGATTTTAACATTAAACTAAAGAAAAATGAAAAATTTATAACTCCTGAAGGTATCATTGTTTATTCTAATGAAGGAATAAATAAAGTTACTCATACTTTTCATGATGCTATAAGAAAACATTTACTTAGAAAAGTACCTTCTAAATTTAAAAATACAATTTTATTAAATTCATGGGAAGCAACTGGTTTTGATTTTGATACTTTAAAAATAAAAAGCTTCATTAAAAAAGCGAAAGAGATGGATATTAATTTATTTGTTTTAGATGATGGGTGGTTTGGAAAAAGAAATGATGACACTACTAGTTTAGGAGATTGGAATATTAATTTAGAAAAGATTAATTTAAAAGAAGTCATTGAT
>JADIMY010000101.1 GCA_017694345.1 Candidatus Onthovivens merdipullorum
ATGTCGTCGGCAGCGTCAGATGTGTATAAGAGACAGCTCTGGAATCATGTATTCACTTTGTTTTTGCCAAGCTTCATAACTTATTTTATCGATTAATTTACTATTAATCGCTAATCCGACATTTAAATATACATTTGAACTATCTAAAATTAAACTAATCATTATTATTTAACTCCTTAAATAATGGTTCATATCTTTTATTAACACTAGAAATTTCAAAATTTCTAGTGTTATCTTTATTAATTGTTATCTTGATATTTAAACTTTCGTTATAATCGATATATTCTTTAATAAATTCATCCCATTCAATTAAAGTAATACCATCTCCTTCTATTATTTCATCTAAACCAATATTTTTATTTTCACTTGGTACATCTTCAAGTCGATATGCATCAATATGATACATGTTAATTGGTTTATGAAAGTAACACTTTAAAATATTAAAAGTTGGAGAAATTATTTCTTCTTTTATTCCTAGTCCAAACCCTACACCTTTAGTAAAACTAGTTTTACCAGCTCCTAAATCTCCTTTTAAAGTGATAACACTACCCTTAAATAAATAAGGAGCAATTTTTTTACCTAATTCTAAAGTTTCATTTAAATTATGTGTAATAACATTAGTTTCCATAAGATTCCTTCTTTGTCAAACTTAAAAAATTATCATAATACATTTTAATATCACTATTAGAGAAAGGAAATTTTCCACTTTTCATAAGAGTTGGTATTTTCTTTAAATTATAGCGAAGTATAGTATCGATATCTTCGCTATAATTATATTTCTTTCGGTGATATCCGTATTCTTTAACATCGATTACTCGTATATCATTATTTGGATAGAGTTTTAAATCTAAGTCGTAATCGATGTATTTTATCTTTCCTTTATCAATAATATAAGGGGAAGCTAAATTAACATAGTAAGTTATACCAATTTTTTTAAACATCGCGATGATATTAAACCATCGGTCTTTAAAAAAAATCATAATAGCAGGTTCTTTGGTATACCATATTCTAAAATCATGTTCGACAACTTTTGTTTTAGTACTAGCAACTACAATAAAGTCACTAGTTTCTTTAACGACATATACGCTATCCCAAATTCTATGCATCCTACCATCATGTTTATAACCTTGTATTTCTATCCATTTATTAAGTAGTTCCGCCATATTAATTTCTCGATAAATCATCGATTATTTGTAAAACTTTTTTAAAGTCTTCTTTAGTTTTTCTAAGATCTTCAATTTTAAATTCACTTTCAACTGGAATATTAATAAATTCATCACTATAATCAATTCCTATGTCGATATGTTCATAGCGAATTGAGACGATTACATCGATTAAAGTTTTATCAATTTTAAATCTTAATAAATCTTGTTTTACTCGATCTGTTAAAACCTTTTTATAGTCATCATCATTACTATAAATGACATATCTTTTTTCATTTTCTCTTTCAGCTAAACCTTCTAAATCATCTAGTGGTCTAGATAATTCTTTACCCTTAAGTTGAAAAGTGATGACACCATCTTCTTTTTTATAACTAGAATAGTCATAACTATAAAATTTACCTAAAAACATTGGAGATGTTCTATTTTTCACAATAATTGAAGCAGCTAGATCAGCATAAATCATTTGTTTACCTTTATACATAAAAGAAACATAGTTTCTATCACGCACATTTTTAATATTTTTGTAAAAGTGAGTTTTAGTAAATGTTTCTAAAGGTATTTGTTTATTAGCATCAGAAGCTAAATCAGTAATATTTTCATCATCAAATAAATACTTACTACTAATATCAAACAATTTAGAAATATATTTTTGAGCTTCAACACTTAGTTTATCTTTAGAAATTTTAGAGATAATCCAACTAGCAATAAGTCCTAAAATAAATAAAGCTAAACCAATCCATAAACCAGTTCCAGCCATTTGTTCACTTAAAATAATCATTACAAAAGCACCAATAAAGACTACAAGCATTCCTAATCCTGAAAAACGACGAATCTTTTTTTGTTTATTATAAAAATCTAAATATTTTTTCCTTTCTTCGTTAATCGTTTTAGCAATTTCTTCTTCATCTACACTAAGAGGTAAACTTTCTTCAATAGTTTGAGTTTCTAATTCTTCTAACTCATCTCCATTATTTAAAGCTTCTTCTTTAGCTTTAAGGGCTTCTTCAAGTTCTTCTTCTTTTTTATTAACTTCTTCTTCGTTATATTTTTTTAATCCCATAAAAAAAGTACTCCTTGTCTACTTGCTAATATTATAAAGTAGAGGAGTATTTTTTTCTTTAAAAATTTATATAAATTCAATATAAATTAATTCTCTAAATTAATCTCTTCATATAAAGAATTATTGAATTCAATTTTTTGCGTAATATCGATTACTTCTGGGTGCCATAAATTAGCTTCACATAGAGTTAAAAATTCATCATAACGATCTCGACCATCTAATTCTTTTAAATGTATTACAATTCCATAGTTAACTATCGAATCTTTAGTAAATGAATTATCAATATGAGTAATTTTTAATCCCCAAGCTATTTTTCTATTTTTTAAAGATCTACCTTTAGCTTTTGTAGTATATTCTTTTCCTAAAATTTTAACATTATCAAATTTACGAATTTCTTTTCGTAAATTATATTCTTTTTTATTAGTGGAATTCTTATTATCAGCTAAATAATTTTTATCGATATTAACAATATTATTAGTCACATTATCAATAGGACCAAATTGTATATTTATATCATCTTTTGAATAATTTACTCCATTACTACCTAAAGTTTTAATATTTGAAGTCATCGTTAAATGAGCGTAATAATTAAACTTGTTATTAAATTTATCGATTGGAATAGGAAATTCATAAGTTGAACTTATATAACTAGAAGATGTTTCATCAATCAATACTTTTATTTCATCTTTTGGTGTTTCAATGATATCTTTAATTTTTATAGGAACTATTCCTCGACCAATATAATTTATATTTTTATTCTTATAGTTAGGATTAAAAACTGCTGAATCGATGATTAAAGTTTTAGCTAAGTCTCTACTTAAACCTAAAACATTAATTAAATAAGCGAGTTTTCTACTTATTAAAGGAGCTACAAAACTAGTCCCTTTAACTTTTATTAAGCTATTTATACCAGCAAAAAGCTCTTCACCTATATCTCCACCATAATAACTAACATCTGGTTTAATAAAAAAAGATAAAACCGGGCCTCTACGAGAATAAGTTGCAACTTCATTATTTTTCTTAACAGAATTTACTACTAATGAATTAATCGAATCTGCTGGAGTTCCAATATAGATAGATTCTAAATTATTTTCACCTCTATTGGTTCCTGAAACGACAAAAATTATATTTTTATATTTATATTGGAGTTTATCTAATAAATTAGCGATGGGAGATATCGTGTTTTTCTTTATTTCTTTAGTACTTCCAAGCGATAAATTCCACACATTAATGTCTAAATTTTTTGAAACTATCTCTTCTATTTGTTTATATAAAAGAAAAGCATCTATTTTTTGTTTAGCATAACACACTCCAAAGTGTCTTACTCTAAATCTACCACATCCATCATCTAAACTAGGGTTTAATGAAGGTAAGTCAACTATTAAAGAAGTCACTTCACTTCCATGAAGATAGTCATCGAGAATCTTACTTTTATATTCGATGTAATTATGATTTTCTACATATTCATTAACATAGGAAGTTTCATCAAATAAAGAGTCAATTACTCCAATAATTGGCTCTTTATTTGTTGGTTTAGGTAGCTTCTTTTTAATTAATTCAAATTTAGTATTGTCATTAATTAAATCTGATTCTTCTATTTTTTCGTCAATGATATTATTAACTGACATTGAAATTAAAAATGGGAATTTATCAATTACCTTATTAAATTCTTCTTTAGTTAGTCTAGCAATATTTTTATAAATATTATTTTTAGATATTTCTAGATTATTCATTTTAAAAATATCAAGTAAAGGGGTTTTAGTTTCATAAAAATTAACTAAATTAAATTCCTCTACCTTTTCATTAAAGTGTGGAATAGCAAATTTATTAATATGAGAAAGTTCATTTAAAATAATTTTAAATTTGCTAAAAGATAAATCTTTTAATAATTCTCTTATTTTTTCTTCTTTTTCTAACACTTCTTTGGAAGATATTTCTATTAAATTTAATTTATTAAAAACATCATCTATTAAATTAAATCTATCGATTACTTTTTCTAAAATAGATAAAGGTAAATTAAATGTGAATATTTGCGATATATTTTCTTCGTTAGTGAATTTTGCACCAATTATATATTTATCAATTGAAACATTATAAAAATTAAATAGTTGATTTGGTCGATTGTTTTTAGATGGAACATCTTTAAAATGTATTTCAAAAATACACTCATTATCTAAGTAGTGTATCTTAGAAAAAAATCTTCTTATTTCAATAAGTTCATTTAATAACTTTTGTAAATCACTTTGTTTTAATGGCAAGTTATTAAAAAAATAATAAGTAGAAGAACGAATCTTTGGTTTTTCTTTTTTTAAAATATGGCTTAATTTAATTAAATAATGTGTTTTAGAACTCAATATTTTGGCCTCCAATTATTCTTGAAACAGAAGACTTAGAAACTAAAGTTAAAATTTCAGTCTCTCTTAAAGTAAAATCATGTTTTTTTAAAAAAGTTATTTCTTCTTCTTTAGTTTTAAAATTTAACTCATCAATAATTTTAATAGAATTATATATTTTTCTAAGATAATC
>JADIMY010000102.1 GCA_017694345.1 Candidatus Onthovivens merdipullorum
GCAAGTAAATGGTAAATTACGTGATACCATCGAAATAAATAAAGATGAAGATGATGAAGTTACTAAAGAAATTGCTTTTAGTAGTGAAAATGTAAAAAGACATACTGAAGGGAAAGAGATAAAAAAAGTAATTGTCGTTAAAAATAAAATTGTTAATATAGTTGTTTGTTAATTATGGATATTATTAAAATTATTTCAAGTGAACTTGATGTTAGCGAAGTTAGTGTTTCTAATGCGATAAAACTTATTGATGAAGGAAATACCATTCCTTTTATTGCTAGATATAGAAAAGAAATTACTCATAACATGAGTGATACTACGCTTAGAAAACTAGAAGAAAGATTAATTTATTTAAGAAAACTTGAAGAAAGAATTGAAACTGTCATTAATTCTATCTTGGAACAAGGAAAACTAACCGACGAGCTTAAAAATAGTATTGAAAATGTTAAAACTTTAAGTGAACTTGAAGATTTATATCGCCCATATAAACCTAAGAAGAAAACTAGAGCAAGTATTGCTAAGGAAAAAGGCTTAGAACCTCTAGCGAAAATTTTAAAAGAAGGAAAAATAAATGTTTATGAAGAAGCGAGCAAATTTATTAATCCTGATAAAAAAGTAAATAGTGTAGAAGAAGCTATTAGTGGAGCTAAAGATATCGTCAGTGAAGATATTAGTGATGAAGCTATTTATCGTAAATTTATTAAAAAATATATTCAAAAATATGCTTCAATTAAATCGAGCGAAATTAAAAAGGATGAAAAAGATACTTATGGAAAATATGCTGACTATAGTGAACAAATTTCATCCATTCCACCTCATAGAATACTAGCAATTAATCGAGGGGAAAAAGAGAAATGTTTAAAAGTTTCTTTAAGCTATGAAAAAGATGAGATATTTGACTATATTGGTAAAAAAGAAAACATTAACAATAATAAAAATAAAGAATTGATGATTGAAGTTATTGAAGATTCTTTAAAAAGATTAATTTTACCATCTGTTGAAAATGAAATTAGAAGTGATTTATTTACTTTTGCTGAAGATGAATCAATCGAAATATTTAAAAAGAATTTATATCAATTGCTAATGTATCCACCAATTAAGAATATTTATGTTTTAGGGTTTGACCCTGGATTTAGAACAGGATGCAAATACGCTTATGTTGATAGTTTTGGCAAACCATTAAAAATTGGACAAGTTTATATTACTAGTAATGATTCTAAAAAAGTAGATGAAGGAATTAAAGAAATTACAAGATTACTTAAAGAAAATAGGGTCGACTATATCGCTTTAGGAAATGGAACAGCAAGTAGAGAAAGCGAGACTGTTTTATCTAAAATTATAAAAGACAACAATTTTAAAACAAAAATTTTTATCGTCAATGAAAGTGGAGCAAGTGTTTATAGTGCTTCGAAATTAGGAGAAGAAGAATTTCCTAATTTACCGGTTGAAAAAAGAAGTGCTATTTCTTTAGCAAGAAGACTACAAGATCCATTGGCAGAATTAGTAAAAATAGATCCTAAAGCTATTGGGGTAGGACAATATCAGCATGATATGGATCAAAATAAACTCGATTTTGCATTAACTAATACAGTTATTGATGTTGTTAATTTGGTTGGTGTAAATGTTAATTTCGCATCAATTTCTTTACTTAAATATGTCAGTGGAATTAATAAAACTTTAGCTAAAAACATTTTTGATTATCGAAATGAAAATGGACCATTTAAAAATAGAGAAGAACTTAAAAAAGTTCCTAAAATGGGTGCTAAAGCCTTTGAGCAATGCGCAGGGTTTTTAAGAATTTTTGATGGCGATGAACCACTCGATAATACAGGAATTCATCCAGAAAGTTATGAATTTACTAAAAAAATACTTGAGATTTGCAAGGTTTCTTTAAAAAATGATGATTTATCAACAATTTCAAAAAAGCTTGAAAATTTTGATGAAAAACAATTTTTAAAAGAAAATAGTATCGGTAAAGATACTTTAGAAGATATTTTAAAAGAATTAGTTAAACCACATCGAGATATAAGAGAAGAAGCAAAAATTATTGAACTTAATAATGACGTAAAAGATATCAAGGATTTAAAAGTAGGAATGATATTAAATGGCACAGTAAGAAATGTAATGGATTTTGGTATTTTTGTCGATATCAATGTTCATCAAGATGGTTTAGTTCATATAAGTGAACTATCTAAAAAGTTCATTAAACATCCAAGTGAATTATTTGCTATTAATGATATTGTTAAAGTGAAAGTAATTGGTGTTGATGTCGATAAAAAAAGAATCTCTTTATCAGTAAAACAAGTTTAAAAAGGCGTCCATTTTGGACGCCCATAAATTATAAATTTTCTAATATATCATCAATCCCCTTAGATAATTCGTTAGGACACGATGTGTTTTTATTTCCACACACTACACCTTTTAAAGCATCTCTAACTTCTTCCAAAGTTCTATTTTGACAAAGTTTTTCAATTCCTTTAGTATTCCCAGGACAACCATATAAAAATTTTACATCAATAATTTTATGGTTATCGGTATCATAAGTAATATCGACTCTTTTAGAACAAGTACCGATATTTTTATGAGTATAAGTTTTAATCATTATTTAACTAATTCTCCGTATATTTCTCCAAAACAATTTCCAGCATTACATTCATCGGTGTCGATATGCATTGCTAAACTATATTTAGGCGAAACTCTTATTACGGTATCATAGAAAACTAAATCACGACCAGTTCCAGAAATTTTAACTCCAACGATATCACCATTATTTACTCCAAATTCTTTAGCATCTTCTGGAGTCATATGAATGTGTCGCTTTGCAATTATACATCCTTCTTCAAGATTAATTTCATGTCCATTTTCTGGATTTCTAATGGTAATAGGAGCGCTCCCTTTTATATCTCCACTTTCTCTAACAGGTGGCTTTACGCCTAAAGTCCTAGCTTCGGTAGCACTTACTTCAACTTGGCAAGCACTTCTTTCAGGACCTAAAATCGAAGCACTTAAAGTTCCTTTTGGACCTACTATCTCAAGCTTAGTAGTAGAAGCGAATTGACCAGGTTGGGAAAGCATTTTTTTTACTTGAAGTTTATAATCTTCTCCACATAATTCGGCAAGTGCTTCTTTGGTAACATGGATATGACGAGCACTCGTTTCAACTAATATTTTTTTCATTAAGAATTCCTCCAGAAATATTTTAGCACTTATAAATACGAAATTAATAAAAATTTATGTTTAAAATTAAGTTTCAACTTGTTATAATTTTAGCACTGCGAGAATGGCGGAACTGGTAGACGCGTACGTTTGAGGGGCGTATAGGGCAACCTGTGTGAGTTCGATTCTCATTTCTCGCACCAGTACATATTAAAAGCTTATCAAGAATTGTGTAAGATAGGTGAAAAAACACAATAGCAACTCTATTAAATAGTAAGTGCTTCCTATAGCAAAGTTTCCACACTTTGAACGATAAGTAGGTATATAAAAGATTATAGCCTTCCAAATGTGGAAGGCTTTTATTTTAAAAGGAGAAAGTATGAAAAATAGAATCTTATTTACAAGTGAATCTGTTAGTGAAGGACATCCTGATAAAGTTTGTGATCAAATTGCAGATGCAATTTTAGATGCCTATCTTAAAGAAGATGAAAATAGTTTTGTCGCTTGTGAATGTTTTGCAACTGAAAATAAATTAATTATTGGTGGAGAAATTACTTCTAAAGCTAGAAATATTGATATAGATGCTATAGCAAGAAATGTAATTAAAGATATAGGATACGATAAAGATGAATATGGATTTAACTATCAAAATGTTGAAATAATTAATTTAGTTAAACAACAATCTCCTGATATTAGGCAAGGAGTAGTAAGCGAAAAGATTGAAAATCAAGGTGCAGGTGATCAAGGAATTATGTTTGGATATGCTAGTGATGAGACGCCTGGGTATATGCCTTTAGCAATTAGTATTGCTCATAAACTTGTTAGATATGCTACTGAACTTAGAAAAGAAGGCGTTTTAAAACATGCTAGACCAGATATGAAAAGTCAAGTAACTATTGATTATACCGATAAAACTCCAAAAATTTATAGTATTTTAATGAGCGTTCAGCATGATGATAATATCGATTTAGATGAATTTAAAAGAAATATTCACGATTTAGTGATGATACCAGTTGCTAAGTCTTTTGATATGAATTTAGACTTTAATTATTTAATTAATCCAACTGGTAAATTTGTAATTGGTGGACCAAAAGGAGATACAGGTTTAACTGGTAGAAAATTAATCGTTGATACATATGGTGGAAGTGCTAGACATGGAGGTGGTTCTTTTAGTGGTAAAGATCCATCTAAAGTCGATAGAAGCGCAGCTTATATGGCTAGATATATCGCTAAAAATTTAGTTGCTAGTGGTATTGCTTCAAGAATGGAAATTCAATTAAGCTATGCAATAGGAGAGTCTAATGTTCAATCAATAAATATTTCAACTTTTAAAACATCTAAATATTCAGATGATGTAATATTGGATATTATAAATGAATTATTTGATTTAAGACCTGGAATGATAATTAAAAAATTTAATCTTAAAAAACCTTCATTTTTATACAAAAACCTTGCAAATTACGGACATTTTGGTAGACCTGACTTAGATTTACCTTGGGAAAAACTAGATAAAGTTGATGAAATTAAAGAAATACTAAGTAAAATTGATAAGCAAAATATTTAACTAAATTTTTAGCTTTTAATTATATGAGTTATTTATTTTTTATAAAAATAACTTATATTTGCATATTTTTCGTTAATAATAATTCGTTTTATTAGACGAAAAATTTTGTTAAAAATTTAGTAAAAAAATTCTTTACAATACCTACTTGATTTTGATATTATATTTATCGCAACGGACCAGTGGTGTAGCGGTTAACATGTCACTCTGTCACAGTGAAGATCGCGAGTTCGATTCTCGTCTGGTCCGCCAAGGATAAAATAAAATGGCCCGGTAGCTCAGCTGGTAGAGCGGAGGACTGAAAATC
>JADIMY010000103.1 GCA_017694345.1 Candidatus Onthovivens merdipullorum
ATTTCAAATAAAGAATCAGGATTATATTTATCTTTATTTTCTATTCCTAAAAATAAAGATAAAAAGTTAGATTCTCCTTCAAGTGATTCACTAATTATAAAGAAATTAGATTCATTTAAAGAGATATTTCCATTTTGATGAATCCATAAGGTTAAACCATCTTTAGTAAAAGGAATTCTAGCATCACCACTTTTATTTTCTTTTAATAAGATATCTTTATCTAAAAAATATGTATTATTTGTTAAAGTATTTGATTCGTTAAATTTAGTATTTTGTACTAAATTTAATTCATATAATAACTCTTCTTTTAAATTCATATTAATTAATATCCCTTACATATTGATCTAATCTTTTTATATCTTCTATAGCCATTAAAGCATCATTCATTTCACTAAAAATTCTAAAAACTGGTTCGGTTCCACTAAGTCTAATTAAAATCCATTGATTATCACAAAAATAATATTTAAAGTTACGGTTATAGACTTCTTTTTTAACTAAAGGTAAAACAAATTTAGGTTCGTGATGTTTTAAGTAATCGATAATCTTATCTTCGTTTTCTTTTTTATAAGAAATAAAATCTTCAGTAACAAATTGATGATAACCACTAAAATCTTTTACTTCTTTAACTAATTCACTAACACTTTTTTTACTAACACTTAAAGCCATTAAAAACATCATTATAGAAAAAGAACTATCTTTACCATGGATATAGCCTCTAATCGTAAGACCTCCACTACTTTCTCCACCAATTAAACAATCGTATTTTGACATTGTGTGGGTAATATTTTTAAAACCGACATCGACTTCATGACATTTATATCCTAGTTTATTAGCGACATCATCGATTAAATTACTCGTAGCACAGTTTTTTACGATATCACCTTTTTCATTTAGATATTTAACTAAAAAGTAATAAATTGAAGCTAGTATTTCATTACTAGTTACATAGTTTCCTAATTCATCAATAACTCCAAGTCGATCCGCATCACTATCTGTAGCTATTCCAATATCTAATTTATTTTCTTTAACTAATTTTTTTAAATCATTTAAATTAGCTTCAATTGGATTAGGCATCTTTCCTCTAAATAACGGATCTCTATTTTCATTTAAAATCGTAACATTTTTAATTCCTACTTTATTAAATAAAGGTTT
Source organism: Candidatus Onthovivens merdipullorum (assembly GCA_017694345.1). Lineage (GTDB taxonomy): Bacteria > Bacillota_I > Bacilli_A > RFN20 > CAG-826 > Onthovivens > Onthovivens merdipullorum. The sequence goes on from JADIMY010000103.1 coordinate 1,153, forward strand.
TAAAGAAATAGCAGCTACTCCATTTAAATTATCAAAGCCTATTTTAATAGATGGATTAATATTTTTAACAAATTTTAAAATATTATTGATAAATGGAGTAATTCCATCTATTTCTTTAATTAAGTTATTTTTTAAACCTATTTCATAATCAATATGATTAAAAGAATCTAAATTATTAATTTCTTTTTCGATTTCGTTAGTAAAACTAACATCAGCATCATACCCACCTTTTTCAAATACTTTAACACCATTAAAAATATATGGATTATGGCTTGCTGTAATCATTACCCCAAAATCAAGTCCTAAGTTTTCTACTAAAAACATCACAGTTGGACTAGGTGAAGCACTATTTAAAATATTGACCTTCATTCCATTAGAAATAAATACTTCACTCATCCATTTAGCTACTTCATTAGATAAAAATCGATAATCATATCCAATTACTACTTCTTTTTTCATATTTTTATTTATTGCAATATTTGATAAACCTTGAGCAATCTTACAAACATTTTCTTTTATAAAGTCATCTCCAATTACTCCACGGAAACCACCTGTACCAAATTTAATACTCATAAAATACCTCTTAACATCTAATATTTTAACAAAATAAAAGTAGTTTGATAATTATTTTTTAGAAACTAAAAAAATAATTTAATTAAAACACTCGCCTAGATTTTAGATGAGTGTCAATTATTAAACTTTAAAATTTAAAAACTTATTAAAGAGCAATTTTATGTGAAGTATTCACACTTCCATTATATGAACCACTTCCAGCAACTGAAAGCCTAATATTACTAACTTCAACTTCATAACTATTAAAAGTAAAAGATAAATTTCCACTATAATTTGCATTAATATTAGTTAGATAACCAGCATTATTAAATGAAATTGAAGCACTTTCACTAACATTACTAGGATTAATGATTAAAGTTTCTATAACTTCATATCCAGAGATATTATTGATATTAATAGTTTGGTTTAATCCTTCACCACTAACTTGATACTACAAGTTATATCAATATTAAAATTAGTAGAAACTGTACTATAAGATTCAAATAAAGCATTTTCTTTAATAATGTTTTCAATTTCAGTAGATGTAGCTTCTACCTTTTTGCTCTCCACAAGACAAAAGAGAAAATGCACTTATAGCAAAAATAATACTTAAAAATCTTTTCATAAAAAATTCTCATTATATATATGCAAGTTAAATTTATAAGTGCACACTTTAATTTAAATAACTACTTAATTGCATTATTGATACAATCTAAATAAACTTCATATCCTTTATCATTTAAATGAACTAAATCTTTATCAAAATAAGAAATATAATCATCAATATATCTATTATTTCTATAAAATAAATCTGCTGTGTCTATAAT
>JADIMY010000104.1 GCA_017694345.1 Candidatus Onthovivens merdipullorum
GGATGCACATATTTTTTGCCATCTCTAATTGATACAATAGCTGACATATTATCTGTAAGTACGGTTTTAGGAACACCTCCTAAATTTATAATTGTTGAGATAAAACAATTTTTCATTTCAGCTTCTGTCAAATTTTCCGCTACCTTGAAATAATGATACCTAGAATATCCCAATGTAGCACTCCACAAATTAAAAGTTACGAGTTCCCCATTAGTAAGATGAAGTTTTATATTTTCCACCCAATCAAATTGAAGTTGTTCTCCAGGCGGTGTCTCATATCTATATTTTGGAACTAAATGTTTACCTTCGACTTTTGAATCAAAATACCACCTGTTCACATATTGTTTAAAGTTCGAATAACTTTTTAACGAATCAAATGACGTTCGATTTAATAAAGACATATAAATTGATTTTATTGAATCACCATCTTCTAATTTTTCTTTAATCTCAGCTTCATAATCTGCTATCAAACTTTTTCGTCGTTTTCTTACTGGTGGACCTTTTTAATCCTTAAATAATGCCTTGAAATCGTATGACGATCTACGCCATATTTTCGTGCTAAACTACTAAAATTAATACTTTGATGTTTCATAATCCTTTTGCCAGTTCTAAATCAAGTTTGTCTAATACCATAGTTATTAACCCCTCGATATTATAAAACTTGGTACATTTTTCAGTGACCTAACTGGTTCAATTTATTATGACTCTATCATAGAACGATTATTTGTATCAATAAATATCATAGATAAAATTTTTAATGAATTATAATTAAAAATAGTCAATGAAAATTCATACAAAAATATTTTATGAAATAGAATTTACAGATAGCTCCCAAGTTCAAAATTATTAATTAAATAAGGTATGGCTCTCAAACTCTAGAATATTCAGAATATTCATTAATGAGAAAATGTAAAAATAATAATTTTAGTAAAAATCGGAGTTGAACTCCAAATAATACTAAAATATAATAAAGCTATGAGGTAGCTATGATGATAAAAAGAACAATATTTAAAGAAATAGAAAAATCAGTTAAAAGCAGGCCTATTACTTTAATTACAGGTGCAAGGCAGGTAGGAAAGTCAACAATCGCTTCACTTTTTATAGAAAAAGGATTTTCATATATTTCTTTAGATAATAGCAGAAATAGAGAACTTGCACAAAGAGATCCCTATTTATTTTTGGAATTAAATAAGTGGCCTTTAATTATTGATGAGGTTCAAAAAGCTCCTGAACTTTTTGATGCAATCGAAGCAAAGGTGAATGAAGAAAAACTAAAAAATATAAATAATTATGGAATGTATATTTTAACTGGCTCACAAATGTTTAGACTCATGAAAAATGTTTCGGAATCAATGGCTGGAAGAGTTTCTATAATTCATATGTTACCGTTATCAAGAAGTGAAATTTTAAATCGAGATGAAATTCTATTTAATTTTGATATTAATAAAATCGAAGAAAGAGCAAGAGAAAATCCTTTCAATATCAATGATGTCTTTAAAGATATTGTTAATGGTTATTTTCCGGAAATTTATAGTAATCAAAGTTTAAATCCAGAAAGATTCTTTAGCGATTATGTAGAAACTTATATTGAAAGAGACATTAATGAAATTATTAATATAAAAGATAAATTTCTTTTTAGAAAGTTTATGGAATTACTAGCTTCTTTAACTGGGGAAGAACTTATCTATGATAATTTATCAAAATTAATTGGTGTTGATTTAAAAACTATTAAATCTTGGATCTCTGTTTTATTAGCGCAAGATATTATCTATTTACTTGAACCATATAATGAATTTTCAATAACAAAAAGAATTGTGAAAAGACCAAAAATATATTTTAACGATACTGGCTTAGCTTGTTTTTTAGCAAAAGTTAATGATCCTAATGTTTTATCAAGTAGTTTTCTTAGCGGAAGATTTATGGAAACTTTCATTATTAATGAATTAAGGAAATCATATATTAATAATGGAAAAAATCCTAATTTCTATTATTATCGTGATAATAATATGAATGAAATCGATTTAATTATTATAAATGCAGGCAAGATTCATCTTATCGAATGCAAATCAGGAATGAGTTATAATTTGAAGGCAATTAAATCATTTAAGCAATTAGATAATACAAATTATCAAAAATCAACTTCGGGAATTATATGTAATACCGATTCTGTTTATCCATTGGATAAAGATGTTTATGTCATTCCTCTTAGCGGTATTTAGTATTTTATAATATGGAATTTTATTGCTTATAGATTATCGCATTTTATTAATAGCATGACACATTATGCATTGAAATTTTTTAAAATTCTTGTAGTTAATTAAAAAAGTAACTTCAAAAGATAAGATTTTATAAACATCCAAAATTATTGTTTTGTTTTCAAATAATATGTGTCAAATTTTCTTAAGATATATCGCTTTGTATCAAGTCTCATTTAAAGCACATCCTTGTTCAACTCAAACCATGGCAACTACATAAATTTACAATTTAGTTTTTTACGTTAGAATAAATTGGGCAAAATACATAGTTAAGTGAGGAAAACAAAATGAATTTAAGAAGTTAATAGAAGATCTTTTTTGAAACTACTAAAAAGAATAAAATAAGGTTTAAAACGAAATTTCATTGCAGTTGGAATTAGGCATATTTTTAAGGAAAGGGGTGTTGCCGTTGTAAAGGTGTGCAATGTATCAAAAGCATAGTATGTAGGTAAAGTGAAACATAAACTTTTACTAGAAAAAATAATTTAGTACGAAGTTTTATAATAACAAACGTATTTGAAATTTTAATGATTACTACCATTATACAAATTTATAAAATAAGAATTATAAAATTAGTAGATGGT
>JADIMY010000105.1 GCA_017694345.1 Candidatus Onthovivens merdipullorum
CCTTTAAATTCTTTAATCATATTATCTAGTTACAGTAACCTTTTTTAAATTACGAGGATGATCAACATCTATTCCCCTATAAATAGATAAATTACAAGCAAGTAATTGAATAGTAATAATAATTAAAAATGGAGAAATTACTTCTTCACAATATGGTATTTTTATTAATGACTTAGCATTTTCAAAATATGGGTCGTTACTAATTACAATAATATTTGGATTAAGTTCTAATAATTTCTCATATAAGACATGATTATCATCACTTACTTTACCTAAAGCATTTAGTAAAAATAAATTTTGTTTTTCATCAACAATTGCCATAGGACCATGATAAAAATCACTACTTGCATAAGCTTTAGCTTTTATATAAGTTGTTTCTTGGATTTTTAAAGCTCCTTCTAAACTTGAAACATAATTAAGCCCACGACTTAATAAATAGCAGTCATTAAATTCAACACATTTTTTTGCAACTTCTTTAATGTTTTCTTCATTAGCAATAACTTTTTTAGTTAGTTCATCTAAACTATTAATTGCTCCAGTTAAATCTTTATTTTCAAGTAATTCATTAACTAAAAGTAAACAAATATACATTTGTGAAATAAATGTTTTAGTGGCAGCTAATCCTAACTCTTTAGTTAAATTTAAATAGAAATGATATTCACTAACTTTAGCAACAATTGATTCAGTATTATTAGTAATAGCTAAAGTTAAGGCATTATGATTTTTAGCCATATTTAAAAATTCAAAAATATCTTCACCACTACCACTTTGGGATATCCCAATTACTAAAGTTTTATCAAAATTTAAATACGAACTATATTTAGTAATAACACTACAAGAAGCAAAACTTACTGGAATATGTAAATAAATCTCAAATAAATATTTTAAATAAACTCCAACATTATCACTACTTCCTCTAGCAGCAATCATTACATTTTTTATATCTTTTTCTTTAAAAACCTTGCAAAACTCAACTATTTTTTCTTTATTATATTCTTTTGTTAATTTTAATGATTCAGGAATCATTAAGATTTCTTTATGCATTATTGATTCATTCATCTTTAGAATTCTCCTTTTTAAATAGTCCTTTAATTTTATTAATCATCTTATTAAATACCTTTTTAATTTTTTCTAAGACACTTTCTTTTTTTAATTCATCAGTTCCATTAAGTTCTTTAATTACTCCATCTTTAGACTTACCTATTTTAAATAGTTTTAATATTTTATTATCAGTTTTTTCTTCTTCTTTAATTTCAATAAAACCATATTCATCAAGAGGTTTTTCTTTTTTATTTAAATCAAATATAGAAAGATTATCATCACCAATAAGTTTCGCTTTTTTTAAATTTAAATTAATTTTAATTAAATCTCCTTCTTTTAATTTTAAATTATTTTCTAAATAGATATGTGTTTCATTATTATTAAATGATGTTTCATAATTAAGATTTAAATTAAGTTCATAGCGTTTTAAAATTTTACCATTTAATTTTCCTTCTCCTTCGTATCTAATAGAAATGTTTCCATTTTCATTAATTTCAATAGATTCAAGATCATCTAAAACTAATTTAACTCGATGTAAACCTTCTTTATAGGCATCATTAATTTGATATTTAGTAGCATCACCAAGTACTAATTTAAAGTTTTCATTAATATAAAATACTAAATTATTGTCTTCTATTTTTAGATAACCTTTAATTTCATTTAATTTTGTTCTAGGTGTAAGCATGATTGATTCTTCACCGCTTTCATCACTAAATAAATGAATCTTATTAGGATTAAAAGATAAATTAATAATATCACCCATTTTTAAAGTAGTACGATCTTTTACACTAACAATAATAGATGATGTTGATTCATTAATTGAGACATCACTATTTAAATTTAAATCAGCATAAAGTAAAGATTCATTACCTAAAGCTTCAATAATATTAACTTTTGCTTTAATTAAGCCTTTTTCACTTATTTCAACATTATCAGGTCTAATGCCTAAAATTACTTTATGTTCATTTCCATCTAAATATTCTTTTCTTATTTCTCTAAACTCATTTAAAGGATAAACTAATTCATTATTAAATAAATTAATCTGAATGTTTTTATCAACTAATTTCATAGTAACTTCATAAAAATTCATTTGAGGAGTTCCTAAAAAGCCTGCCACAAATCTATTTTTAGGATAGTCATATAAAGTTACTGGAGTATCAATTTGTTGAACGATTCCTTTTTTCATTACAACAATTCTAGTTCCCATAGTCATAGCTTCGACTTGATCATGCGTAACATAAATAAAAGTTGTTTTTAGTTTTTCATATAATTTATTAATTTCGACTCTCATTTGAGCACGAAGTTTAGCATCAAGATTACTTAAAGGTTCATCAAGTAAAAATATTTTTGGAGTTCTAACAATGGCTCTACCTAAAGCTACTCTTTGACGCTGTCCTCCACTCATCGCTTTTGGCTTTCTTTTAAGTAAATCTTCAATATCTAAAATTTTAGCTGCTTCGTGAATTCTTTTATCGATTTCATCTTTAGGAACATGACGATTTTGTAAACCAAAAGCCATATTTTTATAAGCAGTCATATGAGGATATAGAGCATAATTTTGGAAAACCATTGCAATATTTCTATAATTAGCTTCAATATTATTTACTTTTTCTCCATCGATATATAGATTTCCACTAGTAATATCTTCTAATCCTGCAATCATTCTTAAAGTAGTTGATTTACCACATCCAGAAGGTCCAACAAAAACAATAAATTCATTATCTTCAACAACAAGATTAAAATCTTTTACTGCTACGACATCACCTTCTTTTTTATTTTTACCTTTATAAACTTTTGTAATATGATCAAGCCTTAAAGTTTCCATACTCCACCCCTAAAAACTATTTAAAAATTTATAAAAACCTCTAAATATTAACTATTTTATTTCTTTTAATGTATTTTTTAAAATATATTCAATTCCTGTTTCTTTAGCTCCATCAATGATAGCTTTGCCATCATTAAAGGTGAAATTAATTGAAACATCTTTATATTTTTTATTAATTATTTCTCTTATTTTATTTATATATAAATCACCAAAGTTAGTTACTCTACCACCAATTAAAAAGTAATCTAAATCAAAGACATCAATCATTTCAATGATGCCACTAGCTAGTAAAGATGCACTATTAAGTACTTCACTCACTACTCGATTATCTTTTTCATTAAATAATTTAAAGATATCATCTAAAGATATATCTAAATTATATTTAGCTTTAAAAGTTTCTTTTAAAGCTCTTAAAGATATAAATTCATCTAGATAATTTTCTTGACCATCACTAAATACTTTAATTAAACCAACTTCTCCAGCATATCCTCTACTACCTAAAAATAATTTATTATCAAATTCAATAGCTCCACCAATACCATAATCACAATATATTAACATTCCTTTTGATGAAAGAGGAAAAGTTCCATAACTTAACTCCCCTTTCATCATTAATTTAGAGTCATTTTCTAAATAGACATTAGTGTGAAAACACTTCGTAAAGATATCAATTAAATTATTTTTATTAGAGAAAAATTCCTTATCAAATTGAGGAGAAACCTGCAGTTCTCCAGTATTTTTATTAATTAATCCTGGTAAAGAGATAATAATACTTCTAACTGGGATATCTCTAACATTTTCTAAAGTTAATAGATCTTTTATCTCAATAATTGTTTCATAAATCGATTTCATATCGTAAACACTTATTTCTCTAGTTTTACTAGCAAGTGTTTCATTAAGCATATTACTAATCGTAATATTAATCGATAAGCTAGTAATTGAAACAATTACTACTAGTCCATAACAATCATTAATTGAATAAATAACTCTTTTTCTACCAAGTCCATTAATAGATCCCGTAGAACAAACTTTTATAATATTATGGTTAAGAAGGCAAGTAAGAATTGAACTAACCGTTGCACTAGAAAGTTTTAAAGCACTTGTAAGTTCAGTTAAACTAGAAGGCTTTTTTCTAATCGATTTTAATATAATCTCATTATTTAACTCTCTAGCAAAAGTTTGCTTTTTTCCTAATTCCTTCTTAATTACCATAAAACATCACCCTTATAAATTTTCTATATTATAGTTCGAAAACAAAACAAGTTATAGATAAAGATTAGACCCATGATATGTAGAAAATATAGGTGTTGCCCATTCTCTTCCAGCTATTCCATGAACATTAGCTCCGCCTGCAGTTTCAGGTAAAGCTTCACCTAACATTAAATTAGAACTATAAACATTTACATTCTCAACAGTTCCTTCACCACCTAAGAAACCACAAAGAGCTCCTACTGCGTAACTTGAACTGATATTGACATTTTCTAAGTTTAAATCGTACACTTTTCCGCCAGCATCAATTTGTGCAAAAAGACCTCCGACATCTGTTCCTTCAATCTTATAATTACTTATAGTGTGACCTAAGCCATAGAATTGTCCGCTAAAATAAGATGTTACATTTACTATGCCATTTTCGTTATCGAAAATACCACCAATTGGATAAATTGTTTCTCCTCCAAAGTCAATATCTGCAGTTAAAACATAAACTTTGTCTCTAGCTAAATTAGCTACTTTATCCTCAGGTAATGTACCATCTGTTGGGAAATATTTCTTGAATGTTTCCAAGCTATCAATTTCAATATAATCAGTTCCAAATGCATTTTTAATCCAATCTAAATCGTATTTTTCATGACTTAATTTAGTTGCATAAAGTCTATATAAACCATCTTCTTCATTTGTTTTTACTTTAATCTTATGCATTACATCAGTATCTGTAACAGTACTATTTGAAATTGATAATACTCCATCGGTAAAACTATAACTACCAACATCTAATATTATATCATCGAATTCCACATACTCAATAGATGTACCACTTATATTGCTATAACTAAAGTCGGTTTCATCACCTTCATAATGAATATTATTACCATTTTTAATGTCTTTAAATTGATTTATTTGAAGCTCAATTTCTTTACTTTCTAAGCCGTAAGCTTGTGCCTTAATATGAATAGTCGTAAATGAAGTTGAAATATTTTCATTTATAGATAAAACATTTCCTTCAATTTTAGCAAAAGCTTTTGCTTGCCAACCTTCATCGGTAATTACATAAGTTACATCAGCAGTATTAACATTTGGAGTTAAGCTTGAAGTTAAAATTAAAGAATCTCCCTCATCAATAGAGGTTTCTGTGTTTGTCATTTCAATAGATTCAAATCCATCATAAACAGGGACAAAACCTGTAGCTTCTAAAGTTTTGTTTCCTGAAATAAGTGTGGCTTTAATATTTAATGTGCCGCCATTATCACCAGCAGTTGCATTTGTTAAATCGACTAAGCCAGTTTCACTAACAGTAGCACCGTTTATTCCATTAACACTATAAGTGACATCATCAATAAATTCGTCATATAATTCTTGAGGCAAAATTTCTACATTAATTTGGAAAGTAGCACCTTCTCCAGTAAATGAATATTCTGGTAAATTTACAATATTTATTAAACCAGCTGAAGATGGAGTAAATTGAATTTTTAATGTAGGAAGTTCATTAGATGCAACTAGGAAATCTTCGTTACTTAAAATAGTTGAAAAATCAAAAGCTTTCATTTCGTCGACTGAGGCAAATAATTTACCGGCATTTTCTTGAGTGACTTCAGCATTATTTGAGTACCCAAATAGTCCATATATAAAGTCCCCCTCGACATTATCAACATCTTTTGAGATTCCATAGATATTACTTAGTTTACCTGTAGTTTCATTTAATCCTACAACGATACCAGCTTTTTGATAAGGTTTTTCAGTATCATTATATCCTGTTACATTCTCATTAATACTTATTACATTAGAAATACTACCCCAGTTTGTTGAAGCTGCTACACCAGTTGCATATAGTCCACCATTAGCTAAACTAACATCAAGAATAATATTTTCAATAGTTCCCATATCACCATTATTCCCAACTAAAGCAGCAGACCAACTACCAATATTTCTAATTTCACCGACAAGTTTTAGATTTTCAATTGTACCTTGATTTCTACCAAATAGCCCACCGACATATAAAGAACTATTATCAATAAAGAATCCACTTATAGTATGTCCATTTCCATTAAATGTTCCAGTAAAAGGAACATCGTAGACTCCATCACTATATGCACCAATTGGTAACCATCCTTTACCATCGTTATAGCCTAGCCCACCCTCACTTAAGTAGCTAGTTAAATCAACATCAGCACCTAAAACATAGTAGCCATCAAGACTTCCTTCTTTAAAACTTGGTGTTTCACCTGAATAATCTGGTTCAAAAATTGTATGGAAATCTTCTGCAGTATAAATAAATTTATCAGCAATACTTAGATTCAAAGAAACAGCGTTTCTTTGAGTTAAAGCTTGAATATCGATTTCTCCTGTACCTAAAGTATCAAGTAATGCACTTTTAATAGTTACTATTTTAGTTGATGGATCATAACTATAATATTCACTATTAGCTTCTTGAATGGAATCGTTAATAGCAATTCTAAAGTTTTCAGCAGTAGTTTCGCTATCTCCTTCTGTATTTCCATTAAAATTTAAGACAAAGGTTGCATCTTCACCACTATTAACTTCAACAATTTGTGAAGTGGTTGAACTTGTAATAATTCCTTCAGTCATAGCGATACAATCGAATGTACTTGTTGCGCTTTTACTAGTTGCAACTACTTTAAAACTAGTGCCATCGCTAACTGTATCATTATATGTAACCACACCACTAGTCGCATCGATATTTATACCACTAACTGGAGTTTCTAAAGAGTAACTTACAGCGTATTCTTTACCACTATCACTAATAGCAGTTGCTCTAATTGCGTCCCCACTAACTATATACTTACTAACATTTTTAAAAGTAATCGTTGGAACAACTTCAATAGTTTTAAATCTAATTGTAGTAATTGCTTGATCGTCACCTCTAGTAGCAATATATCTACATTCAGGTAAGGTATCTAATTCTTCATCAAAAGTTATAACACCAGTTGAAGAATCTAAAGTTACTCCTTCTGGTGTTCCTCCTTGAAATGAATAAGTTACTCCACTAGGATTACCTTTTACTGTAACTGCATCGCCCGAACTTACTTCATATAAATCTTTTTCAAATTCAAAAGTTTCTGTTTCAAGTGTTTCATCGTTGCAACTAATTAAACTTATTGCGCCAAGTGATAAACTAGCGCAAATTAATAATGTCGAAATATGCTTCTTTTTCATCCCTTTAAACCTCCTGCATTTGTGTTTTCAATTATTTTCTTTTGGAAACAAGCATATAAAATTAAAACTGGAATAAGAGCAAAAATCACTGATGCAAACATCATTGGATAATTGCCATTTCCAATAAATTCCGTTTGTAATTGGTTAAGTCCTACCGCTAAGGTATAGTGACTTGGCATAAATAAATATGGAGTAGAGTAATCATTCCATAAAGTTATAGCTTGTAAAATGCAACAAGCAATAATTGGTCCTTTACACATTGGTAGCATTACTTTAAAGAAAATTTTAAATCTCCCTGCTCCATCCATATTAGCTGCTTCAGCATAACTCCAAGAAATTGAGCTAAAAGCGCTATATAACATAATAAAGTTAAACCCAAAGCAACCTGAATATAAGAATAAAACGCCTAAAAAACTATCATCTAGTCCTAACATTTCCATCATTCTTACTTGGGAAGGTAAAGTTCCTACGATTGGAACAACCATTGTAAAAATTGCTGCTCCATAAATTAAGCCTCTTCCAATAAACTTATATTTAGATAAAACATAAGCCGCAATAGCACTTAGTCCTACACTTATAATTGTTCCAGTAACAGTTACTAAACAGCTCCATAAAAACATATTAAAGACAGTTTGAGTAGTTCCACCAACTGTTACTACTTCATATTGAAGAATCTCTAAAAAATTAAGTCCATAAAATTGTTTAGGAAGTCCCCAAATATTTCCGCTATTAAATTCTTCATTAGATTTAAAAGTATTTAAAAGCATCCAAATAAAAGGAATAAGTAAACTTAAAGCATAAATTATAAAGATTATAAAAACGATCCACTTTATAGAACCATATACATAGTTTTTACTTTTTCTTTTAGATTCTTTATTTCTTTCAATTTGTGAAATATTTTCAATCTTTTCCATATTAGTAATCGACCTCTTTATATTTCATCGACATAAGTTTTCTTACGATAAGAATGATAGGTGACCAAATAGCACTAAAGATTAAACCTTTAGCTGCTGCTTCACAAAGTTGTTTAGGAGAATTAGTAGAAACACTATCCCAAATTTGTAAAGAAATAGTCCAAGTATTACCTTCACCATTAGTTAAAAATAATGGTTGTAAATAAAGCGTTAAAACATTAGTCATTCCTAAAATAACAAGTGTCACAATAGTAGGCCAAATCATTGGAATAACAACATGACAAAATTCTTTAAAATAACCACAATTATCAATCTTGGCACTTTCAAATAATTCTTTTGGAATTCTACCTATAGCTCCACTAATTAAAATGATGTTATAACCTAGTCCTGCCCATATACAATATAGATAGACCATAACTTGACTAAGTGGATAAGTATTTAATGCAACTGGATTGATATGTAATAATTCGATTAATCCGTATAAATAACCAACGTCAGGTTTATAACTCATCGAAAAAGCAAAAGTTAAAGCTACTACTGGAATAATATTAGGTAAAAAGAAGATTACTCTAAAGACATTAGCTAAAGGCATTTTCTTACTTAAAAAGTAAGAAAATAATAGTGATAAAGGTAAACTAATAAAGATTGTTATAAAAGCAAATCCTAAAGAGTTTAAGATAATAACACTACTATTATTTAGCCACGATACACCGGTAGTATTTTGAACATTATTCCAGCTTTCATTCCATACTTTTACGATTGTATCAAAGCCAGCCCATTCATAGCCATAAATTGATCCTTCTTTAAAAGCCAGTAATATCGAATCAATATTAACAAAAGCCCAAGTAAATAAAAATTGGCCTACTGGATATAAAAGCATAATGATTATAAAAATATAATCACGAGCTCTTTTAGATAACCTATTCTTTTTAGTCTTTTTACTATTTCTAATAGGTAATATCTTCGTATCAATATTAATTACTTTTTCCATTTAGGCTCCTAAAAATTCTAAATTAATATTATCGACAACTACTTCATTACCTTCACCACTTCTAACTTCTATTCTTATTGAGTTTGTACCAACTGGAGCAATAAATTCATTAGAGAAATTTTTAAAAGTGGTTGAATCAATTTGAATGATATTTTCACTTAAAACATCACTAGTACTTCCACCTAAGAAATTTAATTTAAGGAAAGCATTTTCGCTAATATTATTGGTTTTTCCATCAAAGCTTAATTTAAATCTATAGTTATCATAAACACTATCGATATCTTGTCTTAAAACACCACCATCTTTAATAACAGCAGCGTATAAATCATCATTCCCTACACCAACACCTTTAACGATATTACAAACTTCATAAACTTCTTTTTCTTCACTATTAACTCTTAAAAATTGCCATCCTTTAGTTGAAAGTTTATCGATTAATTCTTCACCTGTTTCAGTATAGTTTTTAGCATACTCAAAATCACCATTACTTACTTTATTAACAGTTGGCATTGAAATTGGAGTTATATTGTAATCGCTTTCTACTTCGCTAACTTGACCTGGACCTGCATTAAATTCTTCAAAAGGTTGATCAATAAATGGAGTATACTCAACTGAATCAACAAATAAATAATCACTTTCAAAGTTAGCGGTACCAACTAAAGATGGTGGAAACCAAACACCTAAAGTAATTCTAGTTTGTAAAGTAGGAATAAAAACATTACTTACATTAGTAATTTTTCCATCGCAATAATAAACAATTACAGCAGGATCTGTATACCAATCAAAGCCAAAAGTATGCCATTCTCCATCATTATATGCGACATAATCAGCTTCGGTATTTGTTTCACTAATGCTATATTCAACAGTTGAATAATCTTGTTCTGTTAACCAGTTAGTATTTAATGCTTTTTTAAATGTTATATTTCCACTTCTAACACCACCTGGTAATTCAATATCAATTTCGTGGTTATCATTAGTTTCACTACTATTTGTTCTATAAGCGTAAGTCCAAAATGCAGTACAAGCACCTTGACGAGGTAAAACTTTCATTTTTATTTCATAATGACCTGGTCCTGTAAGGAATCTACTTACGAGTGTTCCACCAACATTTCTTCCATCTTGAAGATTACCATAACCTTGTAAATCCCTGCGGTCATAAAACATTCCTGTACCTCTAATTGCGAGTTGACCATCATCTGTGATATGAACATTTTTAGGAGAAACACCTCCATTATTTGTTCCCCAATAACCTTTACCTACATACCAGTTTTCTTTTTTAAACGAGTCAAAAGAATCATAAAATCCATTTATTAAATCAAGTTTAACATTAGGTAAAGTCTTATAATCTTCTCCGACTTTAAAGTAACTCATTGGATCACTTGGATTACCTTCATTATTGTTATTAGTAGTTTCACTATTACAACTTGCCATTGACATAGTTCCAATAGTTAATAGACATAAAGGTATAAATTGTTTTACTTTCATAAAGTTTCTCCTGTTTTTCTTAATTGTAATCTGTAAGCGCTTACATTTCAACATTATTTTAGAAAATAAAAAAATATTGTAATCAGCTAAATTTAGTGTATTATTTAATTAAAGAGTAAAAATGCTTCATTTATAACTCTAAAAATTTTGATATTTTTTAATTAATAAAATAATTTGAAGTTAAAAGGAGAAAAAACAATTATGAATAAAAAACTTCTAATTACAACACTTACCTCTACATTATTAATCGGAGCAATTAGTGCTTTAACTAGTTGTGGGGGCGAAACTAATAATCCAGATGAATTAAGAATTGTTCTATATAATGCTGGATGGGGTGATGAATGGATTAAAGATGTAATCTCTTCTTGGGAAGAAAAAAATCCTGGTAAAACAGTTAATTTAACTTCTCTTTATGATGTTAATACATTAATAAATAGAAGACTTGCTTCAAGCGATAATACCGATGACTTATATATCACTACATATAATGGTTGGAGAAACTTTGCAGCACAAGGAAAATTTGCTCCACTTGATGATTTATTAACTGAACCCGTTGATGGAGTTACAGTTTTAGATAAAATCGATCCCGCCTTTAAAGATCATCTATATTTTACTAATCAAGATGGTGAAAAACATGTCTATCGTTTACCTTGGACTAGCGGTATGGGTGGAATTTATTACAATAAAACCATGTTTGAAGAAAATCATTGGGAAGTTCCTACCACTACAGAAGAGTTAACGACTTTAGTAGCTCAAATTAAAGAAGATAGAGTTAGTGTAGAAGGCGATGACACTCAATCAGTTGTTCCTTTTGCTTATACTGGTCAAAACACAGATTACTTTGATTACGCTGTTTTAACTTGGTGGATGCAACTAGCAGGTAGTGATGCGGTTAAAGATTTCTTTAATTATTCAAGTGCTGAAAACTTTAACACTCAAAATACTGAAGGAATTTATGATGAACTAAAAACTGCAGTTACTTATTGGTGGTCGTTATTTAGTGATCAATCTAACTATTTATCAGGAAGTATAGGTTACTCTAATCACGATGCTCAAAGAGCTTTCTTCAATGGTCAATGTGCAATGATTTTTACAGGTGATTGGTGTTATAACGAAATATTAAAATATGGTACACCTAAAAACTTTGAATTAGGCTTTATGAAAACTCCTACTATCACAGGTGCTAAAGAAACCGATATTGCTTACGCTATTGGTAGTGATCAATATATTGCAATTCCTTCAACTTCTACTGAAAAAGATTTAGCATATTCCTTTATAAAAGAAATGATCTCTAATGAATTTTTAAGTAACTTTACAAATAAAGCTCATGGTTTCTTAGCTTTTAATAATAGTGATCCAAGTAGTATTGATACTTCAAATAGTTATATTAAAGAATATTTAGATGTTAGAAATGCTACTACTAACAGGATTAGTGATGAAAGTAATGCTTTAATTTATTTAAACCAAGATATTCAAAATATTTGGGTAACTAGTGCTTCTAGACCATTCCTTGGTTTACTTCAAGGTGGAACAAATATTGATGATGCTTTTGATGCTATTTATAAACAAGCACAAACAGTGTTTTCTGAATATTGATCTTTTCCCGTATTTATAAATCCTTTTAAAAAGACACCGCTAAGTTCGGTGTCTTTTTGTTTAATCAATTACTTCAATTTCTATTTTATCTTTATAATTTAAAAATTCTTTAATTGGTATTTTATAAATACATTTTTTATAAAAATCATTAGTTAAATTAGTTATTTCCTTACCGTTTATTTTAATAATTCTTTTAGAGGAAGAATTATTAAAATGAGTTAAAATAACTGATTTTTGAAGGATTTTTAAGGAAATAGAGGCTTTTTTAAAAGGAAAATACTTTGCTGTTTCTATTAAGATTTCATCTAAAGTTACTTTTATACCAAAAGCATTTCGAATTAAAGATTTAATTAATGTTGAACTACTTCCAGTAAACCAATCATTCATACTTTCTCCATCGACATCAATTTCTTTACTACTTATATAAGAGTTAGGCATGATAAATGGGGTAGTTGAAACATATTTATGAGTAATTGGTATTACTTTATAAATTTGCTCCCAAGCAAATTTATCTTCTCCTAAACTAAATAAAGAATCAATAGCAAAAATAGTTCCATGAATATAAACACTACCATTTTCTGCTGTTCCTATAGGAAGATTGACGATTCTTCCTACATCAATAGCATCTAAATTAAATCCAGGCATAAATGTTTTAAGTCCATATTTTGAATCAAGTCTTTTATAAGCTTTAATAACACTATCAATATATTTATCATTTTCTTTATAAAATCCACTTATAACATAAAAAGCATTACTCGTTAAAGAATCTCTACTTTTGTTATCGACATCTTTAAAACTTCCAACATAGAAACTTTCATCTTTTCCCCAGCCATGAATTATTTTAGATTCTTGATTATTAGTAGTAAAAGCGTGTTCGTTTAATCCTCTAATTAATTCATTTTTATAGTGATTATATTCATTTAATAACTTCGTATTTTCTTTATCAAAATGTTTTACAATGTCGATTATTTTATTTAATGCACTATAAAGTTGAAAAGTAGCCATAATACTCACTCCATTTCCAAAGCCTTCATAGTCTTTTCCTTTACCTAAACCATCAACTGCATCGTTCCAATCACCATATAAAGTTTTTAAACATTTAGTCTTACTATCGATATTACTAATTAAGTAATTAGTAATAAGATATAAGTGATTAAGTATTGAATCTTTTTTATTTAAGATGTGAGCAATATTTCCTTCAATATTAATATAACCACATTCTTCTTTTAATAATTCATAATCTCCAGTATATCCTAAATATTGATATAAACAATCAATTACCCATAAACCACTATCGATAAATTCTCTAGCATCGATATAAGAATAATCTTTTCCTTTTATTGGTAAACTATATTGTCTAGGAAGTCTTCCATTAATATTAGTAAATCCTAAAGCTTCTATTATCTTCTTTTTAGCATCAATTTTATTCCGTATTAATCCAGCTTCAATTGCTTGAAATACATCTCTAATTCCTAACATTGTTAAAGTACTATTTTTAGTTCTAGCACAATAATCTACTTGATAAATTACTTTATTAATAAAACTAGTAAATAACTCTCCATTAATATTTTCTCCACCTTCAAATTTCATCTTTAAAAAATCATTAGATTCATAATAATTAGTTGAGTTTTGCAGGTTTTTTAAAAATAATGAAGGTATATTTTTAGAAATTTCTTTATTAAATTTATTAGTTAAAATATATGAAATAGATAGATCTTCATCTTGCTTTAAACTCGTTTTAATTATATCCCCACAAATAGAAACATCACCAAAACAAGTAGTAAGTTTATTAATAGGAAATTCACCATTAACTAAAGATTCACTATTTTCAATAAAGCCAGTTTTACTAGAAGCATAAACTCCTCTAGAAGTAGTGTTTAATATTGTAACATCTTTTCTATCTATATCTCTAAATAAATAATAGGTATTATATAGATGTTCATATCTAGATAAATCTTCAACTGTTGATAAAGCAAAATAATTATCGTTATAAACACATTTTTTAAACCATTTAGTTTCGACACTAGTATGATTAGAGTGGGTTAAATTAAAGTTTAAAAATAAAGAAGAATAAATATCTTTAGTTTCTATTCCTTTATTAATCACACTTACTTCAAAAATGAAATCTTTTTCTTCAGTTAAACTAAATCTAGCTCCATAAATTAAATCATTAATCGTTAAAATAAATAAAGC
>JADIMY010000106.1 GCA_017694345.1 Candidatus Onthovivens merdipullorum
CTTTTTAGTTAGTATTTTCTTCATAAAATTATTATAAATTAAATAAATTTTTTTAACTTCTTTTTTATATAAAACCTACTTAAAAAATGATAATATATTCAAAGTATGGATTATCAAAATGAATTGAATGAAAAGCAACTTGAAGCTGTTTCTTCTAGTGATAAATACTTAAGAATTATTGCTGGAGCTGGTAGTGGTAAAACTAGAGTTTTAACCTATCGAATCGCTTATTTAATTGAAAAACTTGAAGTTGAACCATATAGAATCTTAGCAATTACCTTTACTAATAAAGTTGCTAAAGAAATGCTAGAAAGAACTAATAAATTATTACCAGACTATGATTTAACTGGTTTAAGAATTTCTACATTTCATTCTTTTTGTGCTTTATTTTTAAGAAAAGAAATCGATTATCTAGATATTACTAGAAACTTTGTTATATACGATGAAATAGATCAAAAACAACTCATAAAAAATATTGCTAGTTCATTAGGATATAAAAAAAGCGATGATATAGTTGATGAAGCAATGCGTTTTATCGCTTATTATAAAATGAATAATATATTACCTAGCGAAATTGAACTAAGTAAGCTTAGAGAAGATAAAAGAAAACTTTATAATTTTTATGTCGAATACGAAAAACTAAAAGCAGAAGCTAAAGCCTTAGATTTTGATGATTTACTCATTTACACGATTAGAATTTTAGAAGCTTTTCCTGAAGTGAAAGAGCGATACAATCATCGTTATAAACATATCTTAATCGATGAATTTCAAGATACTAACGATACCCAATATAAATTAGTTAATTTATTAGCTGGAAGTGAAACAAGTTTATTTGTTGTAGGAGATCCTGACCAAACTATCTATACTTGGCGAGGGGCAAATCAAAAAATTATTTTAAATTTTGAAAAAGACTATAATCCAACTACAACGATAATTTTAAATGAAAACTATAGATCGACTAATGCTATTTTAACAGCTGCTAATAAACTAATATCTAATAATAAAGAAAGAGTTCCTAAAGATTTATTCACTAATAATAAAATAGGAGATAAAATTACTTATAAATCATTTGATAATGCAATCCGAGAGGGTGAATTTATTGCAAAAACTATCAAAGAAATGAAATTAAAAGATAAAAACATTTCCTATAAAGATTTTGCTGTTTTATATCGATCAAGTTATTTATCATTAAAAGTTGAAAATGCATTAAATTTATATCAAATACCTTATAAAGTTTATGGTGGAACCAAATTCTATAGTAGAGCCGAAATTAAAGATTGTCTCGCTTATTTTAGATTATTTATAAATGAAGATGATGATATCTCTTTTGAAAGAATTATTAATGTTCCTCGTCGAGGAATTGGTGAAGCTTCTATTTCTAATTTAAAAGTGGAATCTAGCTCTAATAATCTATCGATGATTAAATATTTAAAAGAAATTCATCATCACGAAACCAGTTTAAAAGCTAAAGTTATTAACAGTTTACAAGAATTAATTTACTTAATCGATGAATATCGATCAAAATTACAAGTAAATCTTGAAGCTTATAGCGAACTTCTTGATGAATTTATTACTAAAATCGGTTACAAAGATTTTTTAGAGAGTAAAGATGAAACTAAAGACAAAGTAGAAAATGTTAAAGCTTTAATTGATGATGTTAGAAATTATTTAAAAAATCATCCTGAAAGTAATTTTACTGAATATTTGCAAAACATCACTTTAGTTACTTCTCAAGATGAAATCGAAGAAGAAGACGAAGTTTCTTTAATGACTATTCATACTTCAAAAGGTCTCGAATTTAATTATGTCTTTGTTTTAGGTTTAAACGAAGGGATATTTCCTAACTTTAGAGCAGTAAATGAAAGAAACAATGAAGGATTAGAAGAAGAAAGAAGACTAGCTTATGTCTCTTTTACTAGAGCTAAAAAGAAACTTTTTGTTACTAATAATAGAGATTACAACTATCAAATGGGACGAAATAATTTTCCTTCTCGTTTTATTAAAGAAGCTGATCTTGAGCCTGATAAATATGTGTTTACTACACAAGGCGGAAGTGAGCGTTTATATCGCTTTGATATGGATGATCCATATAACCTAAAAAATATAAAAACCCCGCAAAACACGATTGATTTATCAAAATCTAATGGAATTGAATGGCAAAAAGGCGATAATTTAATGCATAAAGTTTTTGGCAAAGGTAAAGTACTTGAAGTTGATGGTGACTTTATTGTTGTTGATTTTGTTGACTATGGTAAAAAGACAATGCTCGCTCATCACCCAATGCTATCTAAATTAATGGAGGATAACCAAAATGAATTACATCGAAGCGAAAGCTAGACATCAAGAACTAACTAAACTTATTGAAAAGTACGCTTATGAATATTATGTTTTAGACAATCCTAGTGTCACTGATGAAGAATATGATTCTAAAATGAGTGAACTTGAAAGTTTAGAAAAAGAATTTCCTGAACTCATTACTAGAAATTCACCAACTCAAAGAATTATTGGTCAAGTATTAACTGGGTTTAATAAAATTAGACATAAAGAACAAATGCTTTCTTTAGGTGATGTCTTTAATTTAGAAGAACTTCGAATTTGGGATCGAAAACTTTGTGAAAATTTAAATGTTGAAAATGTTACCTATAATGCTGAACTTAAAATAGATGGCTTAGCTATGAGTTTAGTTTATGAAAATGGTGAGCTTTTATATTGTGCAACTCGAGGTGATGGACTAGAAGGTGAAGATGTTACAACAAATGTTTTGACTATCCCTTCAATTCCAACCCACATTGATTTAAAAGGTCGAGTCGAGATTCGTGGTGAAGTCTATATGCCAAAGAAGAGTTTAGAGGAACTTAATAAAGCTAGAAAACTCGCTGGTGAGCCACTTTTTGCAAATGCTAGAAACGCTGCAGCCGGTTCAATTAGAAACTTGGATAGTTGTGTCGCTAAAAGTAGAAAACTTGATGCTTGGTGGTATTATTTGCAAGATGCAGAAAAAGAATTTGGTATCAAAACTCATAAAGAAGCTCTTGATTTAATTGAAAAACTAGGATTTAAAGTTAATCCTAATAGAAAAATTGTACATAACTTTAAAGAAATATGTGATTACATTGAAGAATTTACTAAAAAAAGAAATGATTTACCATATGATATTGATGGAATCGTTTTAAAAGTAAATGATTTTAGTTTATATAACGAAATTGGCTACACTGCGAAAACTCCTAAATGGGCTATCGCTTATAAATTTCCTGCTGAAGAAGTTATAACTAAATTAAAAGATATAATTTTTACAGTTGGAAGAACTGGAAAAATTACGCCTAATGCCGTACTTGAACCTGTTAGAGTTAGTGGCTCAATGGTTCAAAGAGCAACTTTACATAACGAAGATTATATAAAAGAAAAAGATTTAATGATTGGTGATTATGTTATTTTAAGAAAAGCAGGAGATATAATTCCTGAAGTTGTTGGACCTGTAATTTCTAGAAGAGATGGAATGCAAATTCCTTTTAAAATGATTGAAAAGTGTCCAGATTGCGGACAAAATTTAACAAAAGTAGATGCAATTCATTATTGCTTAAATAAAAATTGCCCTAGTAGAAATATGGAAAGCTTGATCCATTTTGCAAGTAAAGATGCTATGGACATTGATGGAATTGGCGGTAGAGTAGTTGAGTTATTTTATGGAGAAAAATTTCTTAGAACTATTCCTGATATTTATGAACTTAAAAAATATCGCGATAACATTATTGCTCTAGATGGTTGGGCTGATAAAAAAATTGATGCCATTTTAAAAGCTATTGAAAATAGTAAAAATAACTCTTTAGAAAGATTATTATTTGGTTTAGGCATAAAAGAAGTTGGATCAAAAACGGCAAAAGTTTTAGCTAAATTTTATAAAAATATCGATAAACTAATTGTAGCTAGCAAAGAAGAACTAAGTATGATTAGTGATATAGGGGAAATATGCGCTAATTCAATTTATAACTATTTTAGAGATGAAAATAATTTACACATGATTAATACTTTAAAAGGTTATGGAATAAATATGACTTATCTAGGTGAAAGTAAAGTTGATGAAAATAATTATTTTTATAACAAAAAAGTAGTTTTAACTGGAACTTTATCTAGATATGGTCGAAAAGAAGCTACTGAATTATTAGAAAATTTAGGAGCGCATGTTTCTAGTAGTGTAAGTAAAGTTACAGATATAGTAATATATGGAGTTGAAGCTGGATCAAAACTCGATAAAGCTCATAAATTTGGAATTAAAACGATGAACGAAGATGAATTTATTAGTATATTGGAGGCAAATAATGAAGAAAGTAACTAAAGATGTCTTAATTGACGCAAGCAATCGTCTATTATTCGAAATGGATGATAGAGAATATGATACATTACTTGAAGAATTTGATATTATTTCAAAACAAATGGAATTAATGGGAGAGATTAAAGGAGTTGATGAGGCTAAACCGATGACTTTTCCTTATGAAGTTATTACTACTTATTTAAGAGAAGACACTCCAAAAGATACCCTTTCTAAAGAAGATGCTTTAAAAAATGCTAAAAATGTTAAAGATGGACAAATTAAGCTTCCAAAGGTGGTAGGATAATGAATTATTTAGATTTAACAATTAAAGATATACATTCAGCTTTAGCTAATAAAGAAGTTAAAGTTAGTGATTTACTTAAAGAAGCTTTATCTAGAGCCAAAGAAAATAAAGATAATGCTTTTGAAACTATTTTAGAAATAGAGGCATTAAAAAAAGCTTATGAATTAGATAAACTTGAAGTCCCTAAAGATAATTATTTATTTGGAATTCCTTTTGTAGCGAAAGATAATTTTTCTACTAAAGATATTGAAACTACTGGAAGTAGTAATATCTTAAATGGTTATATACCTTTATTTAATGCGACAGTTATTAATAAATTATATGAAAAGAATGCTATTTTAATTGGGAAAACTACTTTAGATGAATTAGCTATGGGTGGAACTGGTACTTCTGGTCATAAAGGAACAACTTTTAATCCATATGATAAAACTCATACACATTTAATTGGTGGAAGTAGTTCTGGAAGTGCTGTTTCAGTAAGCGACGCTATTACGCCTTTTGCTTTAGGAAGCGACACTGGAGATAGTGTTAGAAAACCTGCTAGTAATGCAGGGCTTGTTGGATTTAAACCTACCTGGGGAAGAATTTCTAGATTTGGTTTATTTCCTTTTGCTCCTAGTTTAGATCATGTCGCTTATTTTACTAGGTCTTCTTTTGATGCAGCTATTTTACTGGAAGCTTTAGCTGGTAGAGACGAGCATGATTCAACTAGTAGTCCTAAAGAAGTAGAAAAATATACTGATTTTATTGACCATATTAAAGGCAAAAAATTTGCTGTTATTAAAGAAATTAAAGAATCAATAACTGATGAAGTATTAAATAAAAAATTTGCTGAATTAGTCGAAAAAATTAAAAATAAAGGTGGTATAGTTAATGAAGTTAGTATCGATATAAATTTATTAAATGCGATTTTTCCAGCATATTTTGTAATATCTTGTGCTGAAGCGACTAGTAATAATGCTAACTTAGATGGTATTAAATTTGGTCCAAATTATGGAGGAAAAACTTATCAAGAAGTAATGTTTAATGCTAGAACTAAAGGGTTTTCTAATTTAATTAAAAGAAGATTTGTTATAGGAAGTTATGCTTTAATGAAAGAAAATCAAGAAGAATTATTTCTTAGAGCTCAAAAAGCAAGAAGATTAATAGTAAACGCATTTAATGATATTTTGGATAAATACGATTTTATAATTAATTTAGCTAGTCCAAGTGTTGCTCCTAAAATTGGTGCAATTAGTGATAAATTATCTAACACTTATTTAATTGCTGATAATTATTTAGCTTATGCTAATTTTGGTGGACAACCTTCAATTACCTTGCCATTAGGATTTAAGGAAAATTTACCTTTTGGAGTAAATGTCACAAGCAAAATTTTTACTGAAAAGAAATTATTAAGTGTAACTAGTGAGCTTGAAGATTTAATAGGTTTAAAAAATTTAAGTATTAGAACTTATAAAAAGGAGGAAAAATAATATGAATTTTGAAGCAATTATTGGTTTAGAAATTCATGTTGAGATGAAAACAAAATCCAAAATGTTTTCAACTGCTCCAATAAATTTTAACGATGAGCCAAATACAGATGTCGCTTTGCTCGATATGGCTTTTCCTGGTACTATGCCAGTTGTAAATAAAGAAGCGGTAAGAAAAGCAATTCAAATGTGTAACGCTTTACATATGGAAATTGATCACGAGCTGTGGTTTGACCGTAAAAATTATTTTTATAGTGATTTACCTAAAGGATATCAAATTACTCAACAAGCTCGCCCAATTGGAAAAAATGGTTACTTGGAAATTGAAATTGATGGTAAAAAAGAAAAAATTGGTATAGAAAGACTTCACATGGAAGAAGATACATGTAAACAACTCCATTTTAGCGATTATACTTTACTTGATTATAATAGAGCTGGTATACCTTTAATTGAAATTGTTTCCTTACCAGTTATGCATACAGGCTTAGAAGCTAAAAAATATGTTGAAAAAATAAGAGAATTCGTAACTTATAGTGATGTAAGTGATGGAAAAATGGAAGAAGGAAGTCTTAGATGCGATGTTAATATTTCTTTACGACCATATGGAACTAATAAATTAGGTACTAAAGTTGAGATTAAAAACTTAAATAGTATTGCTAATATTGAAAAAGCCATCGATTATGAAATAATTAGACAATCTAAAATATTACTTTTAGGTGGAGATATTGCTCAAGAAACTCGTAGATTTGATGAGGCGAAAAAAGAAACTGTTTTAATGAGAGTAAAAACAGATGCAGTTGATTATAAATATTTTACCGAACCAAATATATTACCAATTTTTATTAGTGATGAATTTATAAATCAAGCAATAACAGATTGTCCAGAACTTTATGATCACAAACTAGAACGCTTTATTAATGATTATAAACTAGACAAAGTTGATGCGGAAATTTTATTAAATAATGTGAGTTTTGCAGACTTTTTTGAAAAAACTGCAGGTTTTTCAAATAAATATGTCGCAATTGCAAAGTTTTTAATTAGCGATGTATTAGGCTATTTAAATAAAAATAATTTAGATATATCAGATTTTAAAGTTGAACCTAAATATATCGCTGAACTTATTGAATTACTTCAAAGTAAAGAGATAAATTCTTCACAAGGCAAAAAGATTTTTGATGAACTTATTAAACAAAAT
>JADIMY010000107.1 GCA_017694345.1 Candidatus Onthovivens merdipullorum
TTATCAAAATTTATATACTAATGCTAATGCAATGAACCAAGTAACAACTCAAATAGAAGAAGGTGAGTTTTATAAATTAAATGATAAATATATAACGGCGTCTAAAGAACAAACATATAATCAAACTGAACCAAGTTTAAGTGCTAACTATGTTCCTGAAGACTATGATTTAACTGTATTAAAATCTTCAGTTACAGAAACTATTAAGACATCATTTTATTACACTCAAATGATTGAAGGAGAAACTTATAGTGGGGTAAACTTTGAATATTTTAAAGAAGGTGAAGAAATTATTGTTACTTCATCAAATTATATTGAGTTACTTATTGAAAATGTAATAAACATAATTTTACCACAAGGTTTAACTTTAGATATAAGCTTAACTCCAACTAGTAAAGAATGTGAATTTAGATTTAACGAAGCTGGATTTATAAATAATGCTAATTTAACATTTGAAGGAACAATGACTTTTAGTCTAGCTGAAAATAGTTTTACTTATGATGTAAATTATGAAACTAAAGTTAGTGGAAAATATAACGAAAACATCGATAAAACTCCTCGAATTGATTTAACGGGAGTAACCATTCAATAATTTTAGAAGTACATTTTTATTAAATTATAAGTGTTATATCCACCCTTAAAGTGGTAATATATTATCGTTGTTTTAGATTTAGATTCTCGATTTCAACTTTATGTAAAGCGTTAAGATCGAGGATCTTTTTTAATTATCTTCTTAATAAAAAAATCTTTAAACTTATAAAAATTTATACTTAATTTTTTTCTTAACATAAATTAATTAAATATGTTTAAAGACTTCTATAAAAAGTATATAATATTGTCGTTAAGTTTCTTAAGGAGGAAAAAAGAAATATGGCAATTAAAGTTGCAATTAACGGTTTTGGAAGAATTGGACGTCTTGCTTTTAGACAAATGTTCCAAGCCGAGGGTTATGAAATTGTTGCAATTAACGATTTAACTGACCCAAAAATGTTAGCTCATTTATTAAAATACGATTCAGCACAAAGAAGATATGCTTTAGCTGATAAAGTTAGTTGTACAGATCACTCCATCATCGTTGATGGACACGAAATTGAAATTTATAAGGAAAAAGATGCAATCAATCTTCCTTGGAAAAAACTCGGAGTTGATGTCGTTTTAGAATGTACAGGTTTCTATACAAAGAAAGAAAAAGCAATGGCTCACATCGAAGCTGGTGCTAAAAAAGTTATTATTAGTGCTCCAGCAGGAAGTGATTTACCAACCATTGTCTATGGCGTTAATGAACATACATTAAAACCAACTGATACTATTATTAGTGCTGCAAGTTGTACTACAAACTGCTTAGCTCCTATGGCTAATGCTTTAAATAAATATGCACCTATCGTTAGTGGTATTATGACAACAGTTCACGCTTATACTGGTGATCAAATGGTTCTTGATGGACCACATAGAAAAGGCGATCTTAGAAGAGCTAGAGCTGCTGCTATGAACATCGTTCCAAATAGTACAGGTGCTGCTAAAGCTATTGGTTTAGTTATTCCTGAATTAAATGGTAGGTTAATCGGTAGTGCTCAAAGAGTTCCAGTTTGTACAGGTTCAACTACAATTTTAGTTGCAGTTGTTAAAGGCAAAGATATCACTAAAGAAAGTATCAATGAATTTATGAAGACTCAAGTTAGTGAAACTTATGGATATAACGAAGATCCAATCGTTTCTACTGATGTCATTGGTATGACTTATGGTTCACTTTTCGATGCAACTCAAACTATGGTTGCTAAGATCGATGATGATACTTACCAAGTTCAAGTTGTCAGCTGGTACGATAATGAAAATAGTTACACCTCACAAATGGTTAGAACTATTAAATACTTTGCTGAATTAAAATAGTTTAAAAAATGATTAAGGTCTAGGAAGTCCTAGGCCTTTTTATATCTAAATTAGGAGGAAATCATAATGTTAACAGTTGAAAAATTAGGTGATTTAACTGGTAAAAAAGTAATGGTTAGAGTTGATTTCAATGTACCATTAAATGGTAAAGAAATTAGAGACGATAACCGTATTGTTAGTGCTTTACCAACAATTAAGGCTTTAGTTAATAAAGGTGGAAGAATTGCATTATTTTCTCATTTAGGAAAAATTAAATGGGGAAAAGTCGATGATGAAGAAATTGCTAAAGAAAAAGCTAAAAATGATATGCAATTTGTCTATCCTCGTTTAAAAGAGTTACTTGCTCCAACAGTTGTTAAATTTACTAATGCAACCCATGGTGAAGAACTTAAAAAAGCAATTGATGAATTAAAAGATGGCGAAGTATTACTCGTTCAAAATACTCGTTATGAAAAAGGTGAAAGTAAAAATGATCCAGCTTTAAGTGCAGATTGGGCAAGCAATTTTGATGTCTTTGTAATGGATGCTTTTGGTAGTGCTCATAGAGCTCATGCTTCTACTTACGGTGTACCAGAAATTTTAAAGAAGGAAAATAAAACATGTGCATTAGGTTACTTAATGGAAAAAGAAGTTAAGAACTTAAGAAGATGTGTTAATCCTGATGCCCACCCATATGTAGCTATTTTAGGTGGATTCAAAGTTAGTGATAAGATCAAAGTTATCGATAGCTTACTTAAAAAGTGTGATCGTATTTTAATTGGTGGAGCTATGGCTTATACTTTCTTAAAAGCTTTAGGCAAAAAAGTTGGTAATAGTCCAGTAGAGGAAGATCAATTAGATTACGCTTTAAAGTGCTATGCTTCAGGAAAAATTGTTTTACCTGTCGATACAGTAGTTGCTGATGATATGGAAAATCCAACCGCTATTGAAACTGTTAAAACTGACGCTGGAATTCCAGAAGGTTTTGAAGGATTTGATGTTGGAACCGAAACTATTGACCTTTATAAGAGCTATATTAAAGATGCTAAAATCATTTTCTGGAATGGACCAGTTGGTGTTTTTGAAAAAGATGTTTTTAGTAAAGGAACAATCGCTGTTTGTAAAGCTATCACCGACAATAAAGATTGCTTTAGCGTAATTGGTGGTGGAGATAGTGCAGCTGCTGCTAAACAATTTGGTTATGCTGATAAATTCTCTCATGTCTCTACTGGTGGTGGTGCATCACTAGAAATGATTGAAAACGATGGACATCTTCCTGGAATTGATGTAATCGGAGAATAAGATGAGAAGAAAATTACTTCTTGGTAACTGGAAAATGAATAAAACAGTTACCGAAGCTAAAGCTTTTGCTACTGAAGCTAAAACTTTAGGAAGAGAAGCTCGTGCTAATAAAATCGATATGGGAATTTGCGTTCCTTATGTTGATTTAGCTCCAGTGAAGAAAATTCTTAAAAATAGTTTAATTGTTGGAGCTGAAAATTGTAACGAATTAGATCATGGTGCCTACACTGGAGAAATCTCAATTCCAATGTTAAAAGATTTAAATATCAGTTGGTGTATTATTGGTCATAGCGAAAGAAGAATGTATTACGCTGAAACTAGCGAACATTGTAATAAAAAAATCTTAGCTTTATTAGAAAATAAGATGACTCCTGTTTATTGCTGTGGGGAAAGCTTAGAAACTTATGAAGAAGGTAAAACTAAAGAATTTGTTGAAGAACAAATTAGAGTTGGCTTTAAAAATGTAAGTGCTGAAGATGCTAGTAAAGTAGTCATCGCTTATGAACCAATTTGGTCTATAGGAACTGGTAAAAACGCTTCTAAAGAAATAGCCGAAGATGTTTGCTCTTTCATTAGAGGAATTATTAAAGAACTTTATGGAAGTAAAGTTTCTAATAAAATAAGAATCCTTTATGGAGGAAGTGTTAAACCTAATAATATTAAAGAATATTTAACTCAAGACGATATTGATGGTGCTTTAGTAGGTGGAGCAAGTCTTGATGTAAATTCATATAAAGAATTACTTACAAATCTTCTTTAATCTAAATTTATAATTTAAAACCCTGTAAAATACCTTAGTTTTGCAGGGTTTTTGTTTATTTTAAAAGGTTTTTAAAATAAACTATTTATAAATTATGTAAGTTTTATTAAATTAGATTATAATTATATACGAGGTAAAAATTATGAACAGTGAAGAACTATTTAATGAACTTAAAAAGTTTAATGAATCTAATTATAATGTCATTTTGATTGATGGACCTTGGGGAAGTGGAAAGACTTATTTAATAAATCGTTATTTAAAATACGCTAATAAAATAAATATAAAAGTTTACTATGTTTCAATGCTAGGAAAGAAAAATGTGGATGATATCAATACTTCTTTATATAGCGAGATTCATAAAGATGAAAAGATAAATAGTTTAGTTCCTAGTGCCTTAAATGCTTTAGATAATAAAGAAAATAACCTCGATTTTGTTTTAAAGATAAGTAACACTAAAAGAAAAGAAAATACTATCGTTATTTTAGATGATTTAGAGCGTTACGCTAGTACGGATTATGATGAATTTTTAGCCTATATTTCGAATTTGGTACTGAAAGGAGCAAAAATAATTTGTGTATCAAATTTAGGTGAACTCGGAGGAGGAGAACTTTATAACTTTAATTTGTATAAAGAAAAAATATTTGACCGAGTCTATGAAGCAGAGTTATTTAATAAAGATGTCATTAACGAAAAAATGCACGAATTTAGTCCTTATTTAGATAATACTTTAATTAATTTATTTAATAAAAACTTTCGAATTGTTGATAAAACTTATAACTTTTTAAATGACTTAAATAAAGTATTTAAAAAGGAAAAAATAGAGTTAAATTATTTTGATAAAAAAGCTTTAATATTTTATAGTATTACTTTATTAAATGTATATTACGATAACAAAAAATTAACTTTAGAGAATTTTAAAATTAGACCATCTAATGAAGTGCTTGCTTTTAATAAACTCTCTTTTAATAACGATACCGATAATTGGTCAAGCGTTTTTGTTTATGAATACGCCATAAATACTAATTATATTTATCGCTATGAAAACGACTATATTTTTATAAAAAGCCTTCTAAAAGCTTATATTTTTACTAAATATGATGGATTAATTAACTTTTATAAACATAAGGAGTTTAGTGCTTTTGACTTAACTAACGCTAAAGAAATAACTTTAGATTTATTATATTCTTTAACTAAATTAATTAATGTAAAAACATATAATAAATTATTTGATGCACTTTATGAAAAAATTACTAACATCGATACTATTAATAAATTTTTATCAATCTATAAAGATGATTTAAATGAAATAGAATATAAATTTTATAACGAATTATTAACTAAATATCATAATGAAAAAGAAGCTAATTTAATGGATAACTTATTAAAGTATTTTATAGATAAAGATTTCGATAAAATGTTTGATTTGATCAATAACAATCTTGATTTATTTAGTGGCGATATTGACAAGAATTTAGAAGAATTTTTAATTAAAAATAACTTTTTGATTGAGATAAATAATATTAAAGATGTCTATTTAATTAATTATGTTCATATTTTAAATAATTCTAGTTTACATAATGCTTTACTTAAATATTTAGAAAGTTTAACTAAAAATGATTTAGTTAATAAATTAATTAGTATCTTAACTTATATTGCTGAAGGAATTAGCGAATAATGAACGACTTTACTTTTGTTAGTCCAACAAAAATATATTTTGGAGAAAAATATATTTCTGAT
>JADIMY010000108.1 GCA_017694345.1 Candidatus Onthovivens merdipullorum
CAAATCATAATAAATTAATTATAATTAAGTTGTATTTTATTAGCCCGAAATACGGATATTTAATTTGGAGGTTTTTTAATGAACCATTTAATAAACGTTTTATCTTCAGCTGATTCTGGTGGTATGTTTGATAGAGGATTTATGGACATATTTGGCTCTATTTATGACCTTTTTGTTGAGCTTATTTATAACGTAATAACTTTTATACTACAAATTGTTTATTCTATAGAATCTTGCTTTTACTATTTAGCAGGTTTATCGAGTTTAAAACCTGGATTAGAAAGCGGCGATGGTATTTCACAGCTATTCCCAACATATAATATAAAAACCAATCAGTTTGATTTTGGTATATTTGCCGATGCTGGAGGGAAATTAGCTACTGCAATGGGTTTTATGCTTATCGTTGGAATAGGTATGGTCATTGCTTTATTTGTTTTTGCATTGGTAAAAGGACTTTTTAATCAAGAAGGTAAAACAAGTGGAATGATTTCAATGGCAATAGGTAATTCTTTAAAAGCCATTGTTTATATGGCTCTTGCACCGTTAGTGATATTAATTGTTATTTCTACCATTAGTTTTATGCTGTCTCTTATTTTGGGTGGCTTATCTAATGCTCTTACTGGTGGTGGAAGTACGAGCATTGCGTACAATATTTTTGAAGCTTGTATTATGAATGGAAAGGCGGATACAGCATATCTTCAATTAAAAGATGCAATATCTGATAATCAAATTATTATTTCTTTAGATGAAAATTATCGATTCGCTTTAGCTCAAACTGATGCTTTTGGAATAGACTTTGTTAGTATAAGAAATTTGGTTAAAGGAACAAACTTAGATTTTCAATTAAACGGTGACTTTAATTATGGCATTGGATTTATTGGAGGAGTTTTTACTCTTGTTTGTTTAGCCCTATTAGTTATTAGAATTGCTGAAAGATTATTTAATCTTCTTATTGACTATATTCTTTCAATTCCAGCAATAGCTACAATGCCTTATGATGGTGGACAAAGATATGGATCTTGGTGTCAATTATTTATGGGTTCACTGCTCAATTTTAGCGGTTCAGTTTTAGCAATGTTAGTTTATTTATATGTTATTAGTTTTATTGCTCCAATTATAGATAATATTGAAAGCACAAATCCTAATCAATTGGGTATAGGACTATTCAAAGCAGTTTTATTATTAGTTATTATTATTGGCGGAGCATTTACTTGTGTAAAAGCAGGTAATATTGTTTCTCAACTTATCGGTTCGACTGCAGCGCAAGCAGAGTCTAACTCTTTACATGAATCAATGCACTTAGCCTCTATGGGAGCAAGAGCTACTGGCGCAGTTGCTTTAGGCGTTGGAGGAGCTTTTTTAGCCGGTGTAAAAGCTAGAGGTGGTTTTAATAAAATGCAACAAGGCTCAGCAAAAAGTAAAAATAGTTCCCCATTAGGAAGAGGAAAAGATTCATCTGGTGGAAGATCATCTTCTAATAATGATTCTAAAGGCGGTGAAGAAGGCTTAGTTGGTGGTGGAAATGAAAACGGAAATAGTAGTTTATTTGATGCTCCAAATAGTTCATCTCCAGTTTCAAAAGGAAGATCAATTGCTAATGGTTTCGCATCTGCTGCTAATTCAATGGGACAAGCTGCTTCAAGAACTCGTGGTATTGTTGGCAAAGCGGGTGCTGCAACAGTAGCAGGAATAATTGGTGGAGCAACAATTCTTGGTGGAGCGCTTGGAAGAAAAGCAATGAGTTCTTATAAGAATACAAAGTTTTCTAAAAATAATGTTGCTAACAAAAATTTAAAACATAATTTAAAAGATAGATTACATTCTAATAAAAAGTTAAATAGTAAATCTGCTAGAGATATGATACGTGGTGTTAAAAAGGATACCTCGTTATCAAAAGCAGATAAAAAAGCTAGATTAAACGAAATTAAGACTATTAGAAAAGATAGTAATAGAGATGCTAAATTACAATATAAGAAAGATTTTATGAATAATTTAAAACATACTTTCAACCACGATTCTTCTAAAGATAAGTTAAAAGAAAATAAATGGAATGAAAGAAGAGAACATGATAGAAGTTACCAAGAAAGTAAATTAAATCTTAAAAATGATAGCTCATTATCTAAAAAAGAAAGAAATTTAAAAATTAAGGAAGCAAGAAGTACTAAAAATTTATTAAATAAAGAATCTAGTAATTTGTATAAAAGAGATTTAAAAGCCTACAAAGCACATAGGTTCGAACATAATAATCCAATTAAAAAATAAGCATTGAAAGGAGTTAATAATGGTTAGATATTGTCCTAAAAAAATTAAAGAAAAATTTAGAATTTATAAAAATTTTGAAATTAATGATATATTATTAATGTTTATAGGCGTTGTTTTAGCCTTAGTAATACTTTTCATTGGAGGATTACAAAATTTCTTAATTTTAAAAGTTATTATTGCTGTTATTATTATTTTAATATCAATTATTTTAAACGTTCCTATAGGAGATGATAATCCTTTAAGATTAAGAAAAGAAATTGCTTATTTCTTTAAATATATTTTTAGAAAAAAGAAATATAGTGAATTTTATTTAAAAAAAGATTTAGGGATGAAAATTGATGATGACAATGTCTGTTATAATCCAGCTAAAAAGAAATATTCTACAATTGTAGAAGTAGATGCTTCGTTAATTGCTTTAAAAAATGAAAAAGAAGCGGATGCTTACATTGATAGATTAGAATACGCATTAAATCAATTAGACCAATATTCTATTATTAAAACTGAAATTGCGCTTAATGTAGGTGAATATTATTACAATAATATCGAAAAGCAAAAATTATTAACTCTTGTTCAAAATGATATAAATTTAGGTAAGAAAGCCTTCGCTGAGAAAGTATTTTTAAAAGAAGAAGAAACACTTTTAAAGAATTTTATTGCTAAGAAATATTATAATCCACGTTATTTCATCATTATTTTTGGTAATAAAAAAGAAGATTTATTAGATTTAACTTATGATTTTATTAGAACTTTACAACATGCTAATCTATCTTCTCGTTTATGTGATGAGACTTTAATTAAAAAAGTTTACAAATATTACTATGAAGGCGTTTTAAACGAAAAAGACAATGATTTTATCTTTAATTCATGGGAAGAAAAAGCAACATATATTAATATGAATGTTGGTAAAGATAATAATGGACAGAATATTTATCATAAATTTAAAGTTTTTGGAATAACTAGACTTCCTAAAAAGATACCTAACATTTGGCTATCTGAATTAGTAAATATAGAAGAAGTTCGTTTATCAATGAAAATAGATAATCCATTAGATTCAACGAAAGTAAGAAATTCTTTATCAAATTCTTTGATGGAATTAAGGATGCAACTTAATAATCCTATGAAAGAATATCAAAAAATGGAAATTGAAGATCAAATGGATCGAATTACATATTTATTAAATCAACTTAATGATGGAGATGAAACAATTCGAAAAGTTTATATTAGTTTTATTGTTCCTATTGAAAAAGAAAAAGAATTCTTATCAACTGCAAAGAAAAATAATATAGGTATTACAAGATTTTTCTTCCGTCAAGCCGAAGCTTATATGAATAGTGATTTATATAAATTTTTAAATTTAAAACCTCTTAAAGATGCTGATTTAGATTTGCCTTCTTCAATTATTTCTTCATCATATCCATTTACCTCAGCTATTTTCTTTGATAAAAATGGTTCATATATTGGCACATCTTTCGGGTATCCTGTGTTTTTTAATCCTTTCGTAAATATTGATACTAAATCTAATTTAAGAGTTAATGCAAATATTTCAATTACTGGGACTTCAGGTGTAGGAAAATCTTATTTATCAAAAGTCTTGCTTTTAAATGCTACAACCGTATGTGATAAAATTCGTATTCTTGATCCAGAAAATGAATACAAAGTATTTTGTGAAAATTTATACGGTAAAAGCATTGATGTAAGCGGTGGAAAAGAAGTTATAAATCCGCTTGAAGTTTTTCCTTCTTTAAGTGAAGACGATGAAAGCTATAACAATGATGTTACTCTTCATAAACAATTTTTAGATGAATTTTTTAAAACTTCAATTAGAAAAATAAATCAAGATGACCTTTTAGCTTCATATCTAAATAGAGCCATTGATGTTTTATATTCAAGATGGAATATCTTTGATGGAATTAAGCTTCCTGAAGATTCTAATTCTTATCCTATAATGCAAGATTTATATGATGTTATTAAAGAACTTTATGACAATGAAATGGAGAAAAATAATGAATATGAAGCTCATTTCTATAAAGAACTATTAATTTTGTTAGGATCTTTCGTAGGAAGTGGTTTAAAAGCTAAATTATGGAATAACCACACAACATTAAAACTTGATAATCAAATAGTAGTATTTAATTTCCAAAATCTTTTATCCTCTTCTAACAAAGATATCGCCGCTTCGCAAATGCTTTTAATTATGAAATTCTTAAATCAAGAAATCATCGTTAATAGAAATGTAAATGAAAATTCTAATGTTGATAATAAATTCATTATTATGGTTGATGAGGCACATAACTTTATTTCTAAAGATTATCCAGTTGCACTTAATTTCTTATATCGTATGAGTAAACAAATAAGAAAATATTATGGTTCATTAATTGTTACAACTCAACAAATAGGTGACTTTTTAGGTGGAGATGATAATACTAAGAAATTAGCAAAAGGTATTATTGCTAACTGTCAATATTCATTTATTTTTAAGAATCCTAATGCTCTTGATGATGTTAAAAATCTTTATGGCGAAATTATGACATTTACTGATGCTGAAGATGATATTTTAACAAACGCTGATCAAGGTCAATGTATTTTCCAACTTTCACCAGCAGTTCGAACTATTTTAAATGTTCACGCAACTATGAATAGTGATCGTTTCTTCTCTGATAAAGATTTACATTATCAAATAGAATCAGATGAATTTAAAAAGGAAATGCATGAAGAAGATGTTAAGTCTAAGATTATTAGTAATACAGCCATAGAAACAAAGAAGACTTTTCCTAAAAAGAATTCGCCACATTTTTTGCATTAAATCATGATATAATTTAAATATGAAAAAGTATGAATTTAATTATGATTTTTTAAAGGAAAACATAATGAGTTAATTATGTGATTTATATTTAAAGTTTTGTTATAGATATCTATAAGGTTTAAGGCTAGGACAATCCTAGTCTTTTTAATTTATGATTTACATAGCGTAATCAAAGTGCAATACGTTAAGGATTTAATAAATGAACAATAAATTTAATAAAGAAGAACTTTATAATTATTTTGATGGTTTAATCCATAATAAAAACAATATTGATTTAACTGAATTTTTAAAATGGCGTCAGAAATTTAAAATGTATAACTACACTTGGAATAATCAAATGATTTTAGTTTCGCAAGCTGAGAAAAAGAATATAACTCCAGTTTTTGGAACAATCAAAGAATGGAATGAAAAAGAAAATTGTTTAGTTGCTAAAGGAGAAAAGGCAAATGTTATTATTATGCCTAAACTCTATAAACTTTATAAAGTTAACAAAGAGAAAGTTACGAAAGACATAAATGATTGTGTTTATGGAGTAAAGGTTTTTGACTATAACACTAATAGCTATTATTTTTCGGCTCAAAATAAGTCAGATTATTTTAAACTTCAAAAATTAGCTGATGAGAAGAAAATAGATAAACAAGAGTTTTATCGTTATGAATTAGTTCCAAATCAATTTTCTATTGATCAAACCAATCTTCCAGAAGAAAAGAGAATTGATTACTTAAAACGTTTTGAAACAAAAGATATAAATCCTGAAGCTGGAAAAGAATTATTAAATAATCTTTTAAAAGTTGCGGATATGTTTAATATTGAAGTTATATTCGATAACGAGCATAAATCCCATACCGGTTATTTAACAGGCGATAATTCTAAAATTTATGTTTATGAAGAAGCTCCTGTCGAATCTCAAGCAAGTATATTAGCACATGAATTAGGTCATTATATTTTACAATCAAAGATTAGTGACTTTAATAGTAGATATGCTAAATCTAAAGAAAATTATGAAATACAAGCTGAACTTTTTTCCAAATTAATATGCTCTTATTATAATATTTTAGGAAAAAATGAATTTTCAGATAAATATATTGCTGGGTATTTAGAACAATTAAAATACAATCCAGATCTTTGCATGTATTGTGTTTATATCAATAATAATTTTTCTTTTGATAAAGAAGCCTTATCAGAAAAAATTGCTTCCTGTAAAAATGATAAACAAATAGAAGATGTTGTAGAAGATTTAAATAATGAAAAAAGAGATTATGTTAAATCAAAAGTTGAATCTATGAAAACTAAAGTTTTCTATAACGATTTTGAAATTGTAGATAAATATTCAAAAAAATTAATTAATGTTTTAGATGCTTTAAAAGAAAATAATCAAGAAAAAATAGATGAATCTTTTAACGATTTAAAAGAACTTAATGCTAAAGATATTTATATTAATTTCACAAAACATGATGTTTACTCATCTGAAAATAGAAAAGAAAAGACAGGCTACGAAGAAGCCTCTGAAATTAAGGACTATAAAAATTTTTATGTTAAGGAATCTTATTCAGTAGATAAAAATAAAATTACTGATTATTTATACAAAAATGAATTTAAAAACGAAGATGATTTTTTAAAGTTTATTGAAAAAGAAAATAATAAAAATAAAATGGTTTCTAAAAATAATGATGTTTATTTTGGAAAGGATATTATTTATTCTTCAATATCGAATGAAGAAGCTGATTTTTCTGATTTTAAATTGCAAGATGAATTAACTGAAACATTTGATACGTTTGTTTCAAACAAGAAAAAAACATTAGCAGAATATGCTCGTTTAGTTAAAGAAAAAGAAGATACAAATAATCTATGGCTAAGATATGCTAATAAAGGAATTTTGATTAGCGAAGATTTATATGACCATTTCACAGGCGTTATAGATGCATGTAGTAAACACATTAAACAACTAGAAGAAAAATATCCAAATATTAAGGAAGAATATGAAAAATCCTTAACTCATGAAAATGAAAGGGAAAGATAAAAAATATTAGAATTTTGATATTATAGGTACGGACAAACTTGTATTTTTTGTTTATAATTGTTGTATTACTCCTTTATTGAAAGTTGGTGTATTTATATGAAATTATATGAAAACTATGAAATTCAAAAAAAGTGGAACAAAACTGTTCAAGAATGTAATGATTTACTTCAAGAAATTACCGATGAAGAATGGTATTCATACATAAACGAATTCCTTATTTTGGATGCTCACTCATCAAACGCTATTGAAGGTAATACTTATACGCTCAAAGAAACTACTAATTTACTTAAATACGACGAAACTGCTAATAATAAGACTTTCAAAGAAGCGTCTGATATTGTTTCTTATAGAGAAGCTTCGATTTATTGTTTGAATTATAATGGTGAAGTTAATAGTGATTTTTTAAAGGAATTACATTATTTAGTTTATGGAAAAGTAAGAGGAAGTGATGACTATAAGAAGAGAGATAATTGGATTGGTGGAAAATTTATTACTGGAAGGGAAATTACAACAGCGTTGCCAGAAGATGTTCCTCTTTTGATGGATAATTTATTATTATCTATCAATGATGGCATACAAAAATATAAAAATAATTTTTCAAATCCAAAAGATTTATTTTATTTTTTAGCGCTTTCACACGCTCGTTTCGAAGTTATTCATCCTTTTACTGATGGCAATGGTAGAACTGGTAGATTATTGAATATAGCAATAACTCAGAGATTAAATTTTTTACCTTTTTATATTGATAATAAAGATAGAAAAGAGTACATTCAAGGATTGTCTTATTATCGTGAACATAAAAAGTACAGCCAACACGCAATAGATCCTTTGGCTTCTTTCTTTTTAAACACTTCTTTAAAACAAATGAATAATTTTATTAATATTTTCAGTAATTCAAAGAAAAAAATAAATGAGGATGTTATGGAAAGATAATAAATTAGTAAAATTTATTTTTATAGGCACGGACAAAACCGTGTCTTTTTAATTAAGTATTATTATTTGATTTTACAACAAAAGAAGAATTAATGTTTTTAATAATCATATTTTTAATTTTAATATTTATTTAATTTTAAAATTTACTTCCTTCTAGGCACGGACAAAACCGTGCTTTTTAGTTATAATTTAAGTGTTATCAATTAAGCCCGATAACTATGTTTAATTTGGAGGATTCACATGGATTATTTTCTTTTAACAGGAAAAATTACTAGTAAAGTTGAACTTAAATCTACAGATAAGAAAGGTAAAAAAATTGAATATGCTTATTTTACTGTTTTAACAGATAGCCGTTATAAAGACAAAAGAGGATATTATCAACGCATTTGGTCTTGGTATAACGATGCTAGAGATTTATACCAAAAAAATTTAAAAGAAGGCGATCACGTAAGAATTGAAGGCTATCACTCTCAAAATAAGCAAAAAGAAACAGTTTTTAACGCAACCTCAGTTCATTTAGTTTCTCGTCCTGGAACAGCTCAGTCTGAGAATGTAGAAGTTCAAACTAATGAAAAAAGCGAAAAAAATAGTGAAGATGAAAATCCTTTAGAAAGTGAAGAATTAACTTATTAATTTAAAGATGAAAAAATTTAAAAAAATTCTTCCTTTTTCACTTTTAGCTTTAATTAGCTTAACTTCTTGTGGACAAACTATTTTTGGTGATTCTTATCTTGAACCTGTTCATTTTACAATTGAATTAGCAAATTCACACATAGTTGATAATAAATTAACTGCATCTTATACAGATAGATGGTTTTTCGGGCAAATTGAGACTAATAAATTAAAAGATATAAGTTATTCAAAAGATGCTTTACGTTTGACCGATAAATTTGAAGATTATGGCGAAACAATTTCATGGGATACTGATTTTCCAGAAAATGTACCTTTAACTGCTGGTGATGATTATTTTTTAATTCGTGATATGGATTATGAATCCTACAATTATTTTAAAATCGAACTTCAGGATATGACTGATATTCAACTCGATTATGTTGGAGGATTTATTTCTGTTTTTGATGATACATATATGAATGAAGATGATGGCGGTTATGCTAAATTTTATCAAAACTATACGAATCGAAGTGATGGTTTAAAAATGCGCATCTATTTTTATCCTAAAACAGATGAAGAAGTAAAAATTAAGAATTATTATCATTATATAATTAATGATTTTTATGATTATATACTTGAAAATTTAACCACTTATTTAGGATATTATTACACAACTAATGGTGGTTTTTATGGTGAAATTTTGCATAATGCTTCAACTCTTAATTCCCATCTAAACCAATTAAATAATTTAAAGAATGATTTAATTAATGATTTTGATTACGATTTAGCAGAGATTGTCAAATTAGAAGGTACGATGAGTACATCTGATCTTCGTAATAGAATAAGTAATGACGAAGATAAAATTATTGATAAATTCACCGAACTCATTTTTGAAGCATGGAATAATGCTGTTTTATATTGGAAGAATAAGTATTATCAAACAGTTGCCGAGATTAATGAAGCGAGACAAGATATAAGAGATAACGAAAATAAAATTTCTTCTTTAAATCGTGAATATGATAGAAATATAGAAGAAATTAATTCATTACGTGAAAGAAATGAGGAATTAGAAGACTTAATTGAAGACGCTTCAGATGACGAAGCAAATTATAGGTTAATTGCTAATTCATATTATGCAACATATTCTTCTAACGCTTCTAAAGCTGAATCATTAGAAAGAGAAGTAAGTAGTTTAGAATTAGCAAATAGACTTATTAATACTCAAATTGAAGGTCTAGAAACTTTATTGGATAATCCTGATTTGACTGAAGAAGAGAGGGATGCAATTAATAAACAAATTATTGCTTTAAGTGGCGAATATAGCATTAATATAGGGAAAATTAACTCATTAAATTCTGAAATAAGACAAGCTAATTCTTTAGCTAATTCTGCTTATAGTAATTATACTTATTATAATAATTTAGCAGATTCTGCTTCTGACCGTCACGATCAATACGTGGAAGAAAGAAGAGATAATAATTCAGAGATTTCTTCATTAACTTCTAGAAATAATTCTATCAAAAATTCATTAATTCCTGCTTGTGAAAGGGAAATAAATCGTCTTGAAAATTTAATTGAAAATACATTAATTCCTCGTAGAGATGATGAAAAAGATAGATGGGATCATTGGGAAGGTGAGTTAGCTTCATATACGCTTTCTACTAACCCAGTAATAAATAAATTTGATACTAGTAGAAGAAATTATTATGAATCTTTAATCGAAAGAGGTTATCTTTTAAAAGCTCAAGACCTTTATTATAACGATGATAATTATATTAAAAGCCACGGATTAGATCAGCCAGATATCTGGTGTTTTGGAGAAACAAGTTATTATTTTTCTTCCACAGTAATAAAACAAAATGATTATTCTTCTTCTAGACATAGTAGAGCGGATGTAAAATCAGCTTTCGTATTACCGTTTTCTGTTGTAAACAATTCTTCAATGAATCAAGTAGATAAAGATTCTTTAAATACTGCATTTGAAAATTTTGGAACAAGTTTTACTTTTCCAGAAGAATTAGATAATTCATATTGTTTGATAAAAATGATTTATCCTGAGTATTTTGATGAAACTGGGAAATGGTTTGATGATTTAAAAATATCTTTAGGAAATATTCATTTTGTTCCATCTAATAAAACATTTGAAGAAGAAAAAAACAATGGAGTTTATGAATCTTGGGAGCTTGAAATGATGAGTAATAAAAAATCCGATTATAGTGAGGAATAAAAAATGTATGACGATATAAAAATTAATTTAATCTACCATCTAATAAGAAAATATGTTGAGGAAAAACAATATATTAAGGCTGCTAAATTATATGTAAATAACTTTGATTTAATTTCAAAATATATAGGCTTGATGGAGCAAAAAGATGATTAAACAATATAGGAAAAAAGATAGTAAAACGAAAACAATTATCTATTTTGATGCAAAAATGTATAAAGCGTTAGTCAAATTGAAGGAAGAGACTGATTATTCTTTGTCATACATTATTAATCATATTGTTTATGAATATTTTAACAAATACCAAAATATAAATTTTGACTATAAAGATATTAAAAAAAGAGATAAATAATTGTTTAAAAAAATAGATAAAGAATTATATAAAATATTAATTACTTTATTATTGATTTATTTATATAAAATATTATATAATATTATCAGTAAATAAATATAAAACTTATTAGCCCGAAGTATGGATATTTAATTTGGAGGTTGAAAAATGGAAAGCATTATTTTTAATAAAACAAAAAAATTAATCATAGTTGT
Source organism: Candidatus Onthovivens merdipullorum (assembly GCA_017694345.1). GTDB lineage: Bacteria > Bacillota_I > Bacilli_A > RFN20 > CAG-826 > Onthovivens > Onthovivens merdipullorum. The sequence goes on from JADIMY010000108.1 coordinate 11,401, forward strand.
TTTTAAAGATGGATCATCTTTTGTTTTTGATTTTTCCTATAAATATTATGAAAAATTTGTTTTGCCATTTTTAAATAAAGAGAATGATAAAATCTTATATGCTGGTATTGCTTCTAACTATGCTAACGTTTTTAGCCTCCCTTCAGACATTAAATACTTAATTCAGGAAAATGAAGTTTTAAAATCGAAATAGTTTGGGAGGCAAAAAAAGTGATTAATAGAATTTATCCTAATTTTGGTGATAAAAATGATCCTTGTTTAATTGTGGCTTTAAAAGAAGCATTAGAAACAAATGAGATTGATACATCTTCTATAAATATTAAGGCTGACGGATATATTGATTTAGCAAATGCTAGAAAACTAATTAAAAAATATTTTCCTAATTCAACTTATGAATATTTTAAAAAAGATGAAAGAATTGGACTTTTCCATTTCACTCAAGAAGGTAAATTTATAATTCTAACTTTAGGACATTTTTCTTATTTAGATAATTTTATTAATCATTCTTTTTACGATAATTATTTTGATGAAATTGTGGCTTATTGGAAGTTAGATTAATGAAGAAAACTTATTTTATTAAATATAAACGAGAAGGGAAAATAATTGAAACAAGTTGCGTATTACTACGTGTTGAAGGACCTTATAAGATCATCAGAGTAAAAAATGATATTCATAAAGTAAAAGTTAGTAATATTTTCGAAATTAAAGAGGTAGAAGAATAATGAAATTAAGTAGTGATTTTGAAATACCTGAGAAAATTTTATATCAAATACGAAGTAATTGTATTTGCTTAAGAGAACACTTAGGAAAATCTAAAAAATATTATGAAGTTAAGTGTTGAAGAAAGAACAGCTAGAAAAGCAATACTTAAACATCTTATTGCAACAAGTGAATCTTTTAAAAAGAAAACAAAGTATAAAGAAGAATTAAGGAGATTGGAACATGACAAAAGAAGAACAACTTTTAAATAAAGGTTATCAATTTGCAACTTATGCAGAATCTTATATCAAAAAGAACAAATACGATAATTTTATCGAACAATTTATCAATTTAAAGAATTCTGAATTTTGTATAAGCATAAATAAAGCAATTAGAAATCAAGATGACATTAATAATCTTCAGATTGCTTTTAATGATGTTAAACAAGATTATAATGAAGTTATGAATAATGATTAATATCTTAAAAATTTCTAAACTTAGTAAAAATAAAATAAAAACTAAGTATGGAAGTGATGAAGGAAAAACTTATACAATTTGTAATATTGACAAGTTTGATAATAAAAATGGATTAAGAGAGTTTATAAATAAATTATTCAAACTATTTTATTTTTTATAAGATTTATATTTTTATTTTTGATAAAATCTAAAGGACTTATTTATGGAATCAAGTGAAGCAAAAGATTTAAGACCGATATTAAAGTGGGTAGGTGGTAAAAGGCAGATTTTAGATAAAATTATTCCTTTAATTCCCCCTTCTTTTAACTCATATTTTGAGCCTTTTGCTGGTGGGCTTGCTTTATGTTTAGCCCTTAAACCACATAAGGCTTATATTAACGATTTAAACGCTGATTTAATCACGTTTTATTCTTCTGTTAAGAATTACCCAGAGAAGTTAATTTTGCTTATTAAAAGGCTTAAAAACGATAAAGAAACCTTTTATAAAATTCGTTCTCTTGATCGCAACCCAAATTATCAATATATCGATGATGTTTTTAAATCAGCTCGTTTTTATTATCTAAATAAAACGGCTTATAATGGACTTTATAGAGTTAATTCCAAAGGCGAATTTAACGCTCCTTTTGGTAATTATAAAAGCTTTAACATTGATGAAGAAAATTTATTAAATATTTCGTCTTATTTTAAAAAAAACAAAATAAAATTTTCTTCTTTAGATTTTGGAAAAGTCCTATCTAAAGCTAAAAAAAATGATTTTGTCTATTTAGATCCACCATATTATGATACCTATACTCAATATACCAAAGGTCAATTTGGTAAGGGCGAACAAATTAGACTCAAAAAATGGTGCGATAAATTAAATCAAAAAGGTGTTAAATTTTTACTTTCTAACTCTGATACAGATTTCATAAAAGAGCTTTATAAAGACTACCAAATTGAAATCGTTAAGGTAAAAAGGTATATTAATTGCGACGGCAAAAATAGATCAAATTTTACCGAAGTTTTGGTTAGGAATTATTAGATTATGAGTGATTCACAAGGTGCAAAAGCAAATAAGAATGGAAAAATATTAGAAGATTCGATAACTCCTGCTTTAGAAAGTAGAAATTTTTTAGTTATTGAATTTAAAAAATATATTAAAAAAGAGGATTACTATAATAGTCTTCCGAGAGTAGCAGTTAAAGGGTTTCCTTTTACAACAGTTTATGAAACAAACGGGAAAACTGAATATGTTTTACTCGGAACCGATTTAAAAGAAAGAATTAGAATTGAGTGTAAGTGGCAACAAGCTGCTGGCTCCGTAGATGAGAAATTTCCTTATATGTATTTAAACTCAGTTTATAAATATCCAGAAAAGACAGTTATTTTTGTTATAGATGGTGGTGGATATAAAGCTGGTAGTAGATTATGGGTAGGTAAGCAAATTCAAAATAATTGGCTTAATGAAGATCATCACAAAAATCTTTATCTCTTCACATTAGCTGAAATGATTGCTTTTATTAATAAAAATTTTAGCTAATCTTCAATTTTAAGAATAGATAAAGGATAACTAACTTAAAAAGCTTCAAAGGTTAAGTAATGAAAAATCCAAATTTTGTAAAGAAAATTATGATATTACAAGCGAAAAGTTTGACATAAAGGCTATCATTGATTTAATGAAAACAGCTAAATTTCCTGTTATTATTAATAATCCTTTTTTGAATTGTAATAGAATTTGTGCTTATCAACAAGAAACTGTAAGAAATATTGTCGATTACTTAAAAAAAGATAATCATGTTCTTAAGGTTATCATTTTCGGATCTTCAACAACACATTTTTATCAGCCAAGTAAAAGTGATTTAGATTTATATATTGAAGTAGAAGATGGATATAAAATTAGTCAAAAAGACTTTTTTAAAAATGTTAAAGTAAAAAACGACTGTGATTTTTTAACTTCATATTTAGTAAATAAAGAAAGTGATTTTTATAAGAAAGAAATATTAGAAAAAGGAGTAGTGGTTTATGTGCGAAAGTAATTATTTTACTAATGCAAACACAATTTATTTATCAGCCTCAGATTTTCTACATCCATTAGCGATGAAACCGTTACACATGAATTAATGCACATTCCTGCTTATGTATATATTATACATTAAATTATATAAATAAATATATAAAGTATTATATAAATTAATATTGTTAATTTCACCTTTTTATGTTAAAATAAATAATAATGAATCGACTAAAATTAGCAGGAAATATTTATGAAATTATTTGAATATGTAAAACCAAAATATGATAAAGATGAGTTTAAAAGATCTGATTTTATTGACGATTCAATAGTAATAAATTTTGATATACCGATTGATGTTCGACAGACTATTAATGACTATGTTGAGGCAGTAAATAATGAAGACTATTTTCTTGCAGAAGATAGGATGGATGATGTTTGGTGCGATTTAAAAAATACAAGTAAATTAACTAGTGAACAAAAAGATTTGATTAAAAGGAAATATAAAATATGGTGAAAAACAAAATTGTTGATTGTGATAAAGAAATAGAATTTACTCCAAAGAGTTTTAGTGGGAGTGCCGGTTCTAAATTTGGTGTTTATTATAATGATAAAGATCGGATAATGAAATTACCACGAAACGGAAGATATTTTCATGATGTTAATATTTCCTATAATACTTCTCCTTTAAGCGAATATTTAGGCTCTCATATATATGAAATACTAGGCTTTGATGTTCATGAAACTTTGTTAGGTACTTATAAAAATAAAGTCGTTGTTTTGTGCAAGAATTTTGATCCTATTGGTAATAGACTTCATGAATTTAAAAATATTAAAAATTACTTTGATGATGAGGATGTTATGAATGATGATAGCGATTCAACTGTCCTATCAGATATTCTTAAAGTTATTTCTTATAGTCCTTTAATAATAGATAAAGAAGCTACTTTTGATCGATTTTGGGATATGTTTCTGATTGACGCTTTTATTAACAATAATGATAGAAATAATGGAAATTGGGGTTTCTTGTTTGATAGCAATAATTTAGAAAATTGGAAAATAGCACCTATTTATGACAATGGAAATTCTTTTAATAATAAATTAGGCTTAGAAGATATAAATAGACGTTTGAAATCTGACGAAACGATGAAAAATATAGCTATTTATTCTGTTGTCTCTGCTTTTAAGGATGATGAAAATCATAGAATAAATCCTTTTAAACTTATTTATTTAAAAAATATTGACGATTTGAATAAATCTGTTATAAGAAATGTTTTTAAAATTAACATAAATTATAAAAAAATATTAAATTTTATTGAAAATATTCCAAATAAATCACAAAACGGTGTTGAAATAATTAGTGACACATATAAAAGACTTATTAAAATGTCTTTAAATATGCGAATGGAGGAAGTATTAGTTCCAACTTTTAATGAATTAATGCAGTATGATGAATATAAAGAATATTATGATAGTTTAAATGCTAAGAAAATTTTTTATCAAGAGGATGAATTGGAAAGGTAAAATTAGGTGTAGTTTTTATTGCTTCAGCTTTAAATATAAAAAATGATTTTTATTAATTTGCTGATACGGAAAAAAACCATGTCTTTTTGTTTTAATTTCTTGAATAAATATTTATAACTTATAGATATCTATAAGGTTTAAGGCTAGGACAATCCTAGTCTTTTTAATTTATGATTTTCTTAATGCAATCAAAGTGCAATGCTTAATGGAATAAAAATAATGCTTAATAAATCGATCTTAGAAAGAAATTATTTAGGAAAAGAAATAGAAATAATAAATATGGACGGAGAGTATTTATATGATAGTAGAGATACTTTAGAAGATTATTTAAAAGCTAAAGGCATCGATTTAATGTCGGTTTATGAAAAAAGCAAAGAAAATTCAGATGAAAGAGGAATGTAATTATGACTGATCAAAAATTAACTGGTGTTTTTATTAATGCAAATAATCTTAAAGCATCAGAAGTAACAATAATCGATAATTTAAACAATATTTATG
>JADIMY010000109.1 GCA_017694345.1 Candidatus Onthovivens merdipullorum
CCCAAGAAATACGAATTATAAAAAATTTAGTTAAATTTTTTAATACGCAATCTTCGCCTAAAGATTTAGTTTTACCATAAACTGACAAAGGGTCTTTTTTATCATTAACTTCAAAAAATTTATTTCCCAAACCATCAAAAACATAATCAGTCGAAAAATAAACAAAAGTTGAATTATAAGTCTTGCAAACATCAACTAAATTTTGAGTACCAATAACATTTACATTATAGCAAGCATCTTTTTCTATTTCAGCCTTATCAACATTAGTGAAAGCAGCACAATGAATAATTAAATCTGGTTTATTTTTATCAAAATATTTTACAACATCTTCTTTTTTTGTAATGTCTAAGTCATTAATGTCAATTCCTTTTACATTTAAAAAACCTTCTTTTAAAAGCTTTTTTACTATGTCAAAACCAAGTTGACCATTAAACCCGGTTACGATGATTCTAGATTCTTTATTAATCATAGTTTTATACCAGTTTCATGTAATGTTGGATGATTTTTGTCTTTTACAGACAAAATAATGTCACTATCAATTTTAGGCCGTTTAACATTTATAGTAGGATCATTGTAAATGATTCCTCCTTCGTCATTTGGATGATAAAAATCATCACATTTATAGCTAAAAATTGCTTCATCACTTAATACTAAAAAACCATGTGCAAATCCTCTAGGAATCATAAACATTCGGTGATTTACCTCGTTTAAAATAACACCAAAATATTTCCCATAAGTAATAGAATATTTTCTTAAATCTACAGCAACATCAAAGACTTCACCTTTTATAACACGGACACATTTTGCTTGCTGATATGTTTTTTGAAAGTGAAGACCTCTTAGAACGCCTTTAGTAGATTTTGATTCATTATCCTGCACAAACTTATAATTTAAGCCTAATTCTAAGAACGCTTTTTCGTTATAACTCTCATAAAAATATCCTCGATCATCGTAAAATATCTTTGGTTCGATTATAAATAAATCTTTAATATCTGTTTTTATTAATTCCATAAAATCACCTTATTTTTTCGTTTACAACATTTAATAGATGCTTACCATAACTATTATTCTGCATCCTTAAAGCAACATTTAACAGTTTTTCTTTATTAATCCGTCCCTTTTTATAAGCTATTTCTTCAGGACACGACATTACAATGCCTTGATTAGCTTGCATAATTTTTACAAACTCGCTAGCTTCTATTAAAGAATCAAATGTCCCGGTATCAAGCCATGTAAATCCTCGACCTAATAAAATAGTTTCTAATTTATGATTTTTAAGATATATTTCATTTACTGATGTAATTTCAAGCTCGCCTCTTTTACTAGGTTTAATTTCTTTAGCAATATTTATAACTGAATTATCATAAAAATATAACCCTGTAACTGCATAATTAGATTTAGGTTTAATTGGCTTTTCTTCAATTGAATTAATTTTTCCACTTTCATCGAATCCAATTACACCAAATCTTTCTGGATCATTCACAAAATAACCAAAAATGGTCGCTAAACCATTTAAAGTATTATTTCTAGCGTTCATTAAATAATTTCCAATTCCATGTCCATAAAAAATATTGTCACCTAAAATTAAAGAAACACAATCATTGCCAATAAAAGATTCCCCGATTAAAAAAGCCTCAGCTAAACCATTAGGTTTTTCTTGAACTTTATATTCTAAATGAATGCCAAAATCACTTCCGTCTCCTAATAAATCCTTAAATCTAGGCAAATCATTTGGTGTAGAAATAATCAAAATATCTTTTATTTCTGATAACATCAAAATACTGAGTGGATAATAAATCATCGGTTTATCATAAATTGGTAACAGTTGTTTACTAGTAACATTAGTTAATGGGTATAATCTAGAACCAGATCCCCCAGCAAGAATAATTCCTTTCATTTTCTTTCACCTCTTTTTTTACCTACATATCTTACAAACATATCAGGAATAAATCTAAATAAAACTCTAAAATTAAGTTCTTTAAATGCTTTTTTAAATACTTTTAGAGCTAAAGAAAGTCCACTCTGGGTACTTTTATAGTTTTTAAATTCAGGAACCTCCTTAAAAAATTTTCCATAATTATAATATCTTGAATATAGTTCCTTTAATTTGTAGTTATGGGAATGTACAACAACCGCTTCTGATGAGTAATACTTTTTATAACCTAAAAGCAAAATTTTTTTAGCATAATACATGTCTTCATTAGTTGGTAAATTTTTATTATCATAACCATTTATTTTTTTAAAAACATTAACATCATATGCACTAAAAGCATCCGAAAAGAAAAAAGCATTTAATTGTTCTTTTTTTATATCATCACTAGTAGTAATAAATGAATAATTTGGATAGTTAACTTCTCTAATATATTTTTCAATGTTATTTTTATCGCTAATTTGACGACCATAAGAAATTGCAATATTTTCGTCTGTGTCAAAACATTTGACTAAATTAAAAAAACACATATCATCATTAATTTTTATATCCTGGCTTATCATAATAACGATATCAGAATCGGATTCAAATATAGCTTTTTCTCTAGTTAATGAATGTGAATAATCTTCTCTTTTAATAATTTTATAGTTAATTCTATTATCTATATTAACTAAATGATTTTCTGTTCCGTCATTGGTATCGGTAATTATAAAATTAATTCTTTTAATATCAATTTCTTTCTGTTTTAAAATAGAAGAAACTAAAGTATCGACGAAACTCTTTCCATTAAACAAAGGACAAATAACTTCTACTTTTTTCATAATAATTAGTATATATAAAAATCAATACCAAATAAACTTCTATAAGGATAAGTTCCGTTGGAAGTTTGACTAGAAAAGAAAACAGCAATCATAATAAACGATACAAGGCCACCATAAATATATCTTTGGTTCTCCTTAGGTAATTTACTAAACATATAAGGTACAATAAACAATTCTAAGAAGTATAAAGTTGACTTAAGTCGATCTGAGAGCAATAAAGAATTTATTAGCACCCCAAAAGTCATAAATATCATATTTAGAAATAAAATAAAACCGATAAATTTCATAAAATAATCTTCGGTATTAACAAAATTTAATAAATAAAAAACAAAGCCAATCATTGGTATAGAAAAACTAAAAAATCCAGCTAAAAATTTAACAAGGGGAGTTCCAGTTGAATCAAAATCATAAGAAAAGAAATAAGCAAAATTGTTAAGAATAGGGATTTTATCAATAGTAAAATAAAGCAAAACAAAAATAAGTGGAGAAATTGCAATAATACAAGTATAAGTAACTATTAAGTTTTTATTTTTTAATCTTTTATTAAAAAAATAGAAAAGTAAATAAATTATAACTATTGCTATATTGATAATTCCAGAATTATGAAACAAAATACTTAAACATGATACAAGTAAACTTAAAATAATAAAATACCACTTTTTCTTGCAATTAAGAACTATAGCAAAAGCTAATAACCCTAAAGCGATTGATGTACCATTGCGACTTTGATTAAGTGAATTAAAAAATATGCAATAAAAAATGAGTACAAAAAACTGAAAAAGATAATTTTGCTCATCAGATATAAATATAGAAATTATATAGCAAGCAATTGTAATTAAGCTCAAAAATATAAAAAATACCTGATTTGGTAATGATAAAGAAATAATTATCTTAGATATTAAATTTAAAAATGGCTCATCAAAAGGAACATCAAAACCTTCCCTTTGAAAGTTTAAAGTTCTTGTATCACTATAAAAATAATCTACTCCAATACCATATCTAAATCCACTCACTATAAAAAGGATAAAAAATACAACAACAAATAACAAAATAGAAAAAAATAAATATTTTTTATTTTTGTCTAGCTTATACTGCCTTTTAAAATTTCGAGCAAAATATAACGAAATAAAACTCAGAAAAATGGCTGGAATATAAATTAACATACCTAATCACTATTTTTTTTAATAATTTTATTTCTATTAACTTTAGTCCATTTTGGTTTAGAGAAAACGCCTAAAGTAATAGTTATGCAATAAACAACCGAAAAAAATGGAAATAAGAAAACACCATCAATTAGTTCTCTTCTTTTGTTTGCACCCATTTTTTTGTAATCAAGAAGTACTAGAATTAGACCTTGCAAAATTCCGGCAAAACAAAATAAAATGCCTAAACAAAAAGCAATGACAATTAGAGTAGTTATCAATAAAGTATAATAATGTTCAGCCCCCAAAGTTGTTAAAATTATACCGTTTCCAGTTAGTGCTAAATAAATTACATCGTAAATGTAAAATAAAGGTATCCAAGTGCATAAAATAACACAAATTAAATTAAAAATATAAGTTAAAAACATCTCAAGATAAGAGAATCTAAAAGTGGTAAAAAATTTAAACAACATTTTCATTCCCCGTGTAAATATTAATCTTAAATTTCCAGCACCCATTCTTTTATTTTTTGCTAAAGTGTCTTTGAAAGTTGAAGGTAAATCTTCAAAGACTATAGCGTCTTCAACAAAATGCATTCTATATCCATCAAGCATTCTTCGATAACAAAACTCGGCATCATCACAGATACCTTTAGAATCATATCCGTATTTATTTATGATGTTCATTGAAATCATACTACCTGGACCATTTACATGTGCATCTATTCCTAACCTTTCTCTAGTTCTACTACTAAATCTTGAATCAAAAATGTAATATAAGCCACAAGCTTTTGTATATTTATTTTGCGTCATATTTAAAGCAGATTCGTAAGGTCTAGCCATTTCAACGCCGCTATTATAACAATCATTCATTAAATTAAAAAAATCATCATTTATATGATTATCAGCATCAAGTCTAATACTAAAATCATATTTTTTTGTTTGCTTTTTAATTTCTTCATAACCAAAAGCTATTGCGTATCTAGCGATATGGGTTTTTGGATCTGGATCATTATGAATAAAGACGATTGCTCCGGCTTTTCTAGCAAGTTCAGCAGTATTATCTGTACAATTATCAGCTACAACATAAACATCAAAAAGTTCTTTTGGATAATTTTGCCTTTCGTAAATACTCTTAACTGTATCATAAATAACATCAGATTCATTATGAGCAGGTATTAAAACACAAATTCTATTTTTCTTTTTAGATTTAGGAAAGACTTTTTTCTTAACCCAAAAAGTACACATATAGATTAATTGTAAGAAAAACGGAACACCGATAACTGTTAATATTACATTATTAATAATATTCAATACATCGTAAAGGGTTTCGTGCCAAAACATAACATCATCTCCTTTTTAAATTAACATGAACATGATATTCATCTTCTTTATATTCAAGTTCTAACCTTCTCATAAATTCTTTAAAAGGTAAATCAAAATCTTCACTTACTCCTTCTGCCATCGCTTTAGATAAAACTGTTTTGACTGTTAAAAATAAAATATAAAGATCAAAAATAGTATCATAATTAGCAATGTAATAAAGATCATAACGAAGTTTATCGTCGTATGTAGTGTGATAAGTTGTCGAAACTTGTTGATAACCAGTAACACCAGCTTTTACATTAAATCTATATTTATATAAAGGATTTTCTTTTAAGAAATCTTTAACAAATTCAGGTCTTTCTGGTCGAGGACCCACTAAACTCATATCACCTTTTAAAACATTTAAAATTTGTGGTATTTCATCAATTCTTGTCGCTCTAATTAGTTTCCCAAATTTAGTAATTCTTGAATCATTACTTTTAGCAAGTTGAGCTCCACCTACTTTTTCAGCATCCACTCTCATACTTCTAAACTTAATAATCTTAAATTCTTTCATATCTTTAGTAAGCCTAACCTGTTTATAAAAAACTGGTCCACCATCTTGAAGTTTAATGATTAAAGGAACAAATAACCAAATAGGGGTAGATAAAATTAAAATAATTAAACTAGCGATGATATCGATAATTCTTTTAACACTAGCTTCTACTAAATCAATTCTAAGAGGTTTTTGTTCAAAAGATAAAATATCATTAATCGAAGTAACTTCGTGCCCTACTAAAACGATATCAAAATAAGTCGTACAATAAAATACATCTTTATTAAGGTTACTATTGAAATAAAGTAAGAATTTTTGTTTATTTTCAAAAGTTAAGGTATCTAAAATTATTATTGAATTACATTCTTTAAACTTCTTAAATATCTCTTCGCTTACCTTTCCATTATTTTCAAAAAAGATATATTTAACTTTTATTTTTTTAAAATTCTCTTTAAGTAATTTTTTAGCTAAAGTTAAAGCATCTTCTTTTGGTCCAATTATTAGAGCAATCTTTTTATTAATTCTATTTAAAATAACTAGCAATATTCTAACTAAAGTAAGTAAAGTGATATAAACTCCTGCTCCTAAACTAGCATAAATGATATAGCTAACTGGAAAGGTACCAATAATGACATATAAACTAAAAACAGAAAAATATATAACAAAAGATAAAATAATTGAACTAACTGTCGCTTTAAATAACCCTTTAAATAAAGATACATTTTTAAAATAAAATTCACTAAAGATAAGTAGTAGAAAGATAACAACCCAACCAATACTTAATAAAGGTAAATGAGTAACACTAAAAGGATTAATTTCTTTAACCACAATATAAGATAAAGATAATCCTAAAGGAAAACTAAAAAATCCTAAGAAAATAATAAAGATTTTTTCAACAATTGATAAAGGCCTTTTAATCGAATTAATCTCGTTATTCATCTTCTTCATTTCCTTTTCTTTTATAGACATAATATAACCCTACTCCTAAAGTAATAAAAAATAAGACTCCAATTCCTACTCCAATTACAATAGGCAAAGCATATCTAGATATACCAAAATTAACATTAATTCCTTTAAAAAACGATGTATTAATCTCGTTTTCTAAAATAAAACGAGTATACATTCTTACAAATTCAGTATCTCTAAGTAAGTTTTCTTTAGCTTCATTAGTTAAACTATTGACATACTCATATTCAAGATCATCGTAGACATCACTAACTTCATAATATGATGGTAAGTTATTAGTTACTGCTCTTTCTAAAAGATTTTTATATAAGCTAATCATCATATCTAAAGGTAATTCTCTATCTTGAGTAGTTAAACTAGGGTTCATCGATAGTTTTACATCAAAACTAGTTAATTTATTAACACTAGGAAAATAAACATATAATCTCTGTTTTCCTAATAAATAATTTATTTCAGTTGTTCCACTTTCTGTATAAATATCAAAGTCAGGTAAATCTAAAACATTACCATTTTTATCTGTGATAAAAATGTCTAAATTCTTTTTAAAATCTAAATTAGTTGGAATTTCTAATATCGAATATGGAGTAGGATAAAATTTAATCGGTGAATCAACGCTTAAATTAATATTAAAATCACCTTTAATTACATTTATCTCTAGATTTTTATTAATATTAGAATTAGTTTTTGTTGAAATACTAATTTTAATGGTCTCACTAACTAAACTAGGAGTGCTTGTAATAAAGGAAGCTTTTAAAAATGGAATATTTTCAATAGTGACACTTTTATAATACAAACTTTTAATTAAACTTGCTTTGCTTTCTTTATTATCAAGTGGCGTTATAAGTATCTCACTAGGATCAAATTGTTCACTATTAGTATTACCAACATAAAAAGTATATAAACTATATGGTTCTAAACTAAATGGAATGTTTAAGTTAACTAATTCTAAATCATTAATTGAAGGTTCACTAATATCACCATCGCAATAATAAATATAAAAATACTCGTTTCCATTAATAACAATGATGGTGATATCAAAATATTTAACTACTAAATTCTTATTTTCACTAGGAACATATTCACATCTAATAATGGCTTTACCAGTATTAGATGTAGTTTTAATATTTACTCCATATGGTAAAGTGATAGGAAAATCAAGTTCATCACTAATTTCAATAACATTATTC
>JADIMY010000110.1 GCA_017694345.1 Candidatus Onthovivens merdipullorum
CTTTTTAGAAGCCTTAATTGATCCACAAATTGGAGCAGATTTAGCTCTTGATTCTGGTTGCGCCCCTGCAAATTTAGTTAGCTATGATATAGATGAAATTAAAAATAATGAATTAGTTAATGAAATTAAAAGAGCTGCAGATAATGCAACCGTAATGCCTTCAATGCCAGAAATGGATGTTATGTGGACAGTGCTAGGTAAATTACTAACCGATATCAATATGAGTGATGGTGATGTCGATATTGAAGCTTTATGTAATGAATATCAAGAAGAAGCAGAGCAATTAATTGCGACGATGAAATAATATGACAAACACTTTTAAAAGAAAGCTAAAAGAGAATACTAGACCATATTTATATAGTGGTCTTTCTTTAATTTTAATTTTTTTAATAGTAGTTTTTCCTATTCTTTACACTTTGTATATTAGTTTCACTAATATGTCTTTATATCATTATTACGAATTCGATTTTATTGGATTTACTAATTACGCTAGAGCTTTATTTAATTTTGATAGTGGATTTCTTACTAGTTTATTAATTACTTTACTTTGGACACTAGTGAATATGGTAATTCAATTAGTCATCGCTTATTTTATTGCGATACTTTTAAATAGTAGGAACTTAAAATTTGGAAAATTTTACAAAACATTACTAATGATTCCTTGGGCTATTCCGGGTTATGTTTCGATATTATTATGGAAAACTGGAATGCTAAATTATAATTTTGGATTAATTAATAAGTGGTTTAATGCTTTAAGTATTGAACTAGGAGATTTATTAAGTAATTCTGTAAGTGCCTTTATTTGCTGTACCATTGTTAATTTATGGTTAGCTCTTCCATATATGATCATGATTATCGATGGAGCTTTACAATCAATTGATAAATCATTTTATGAAGAAGCTGAAATTGAAGGATGTGGAAAATTAAGAAAACATTTATCGATAACGGTACCTTTAATTAAACCTATTATTGGACCGGCAGTTTTAATTACAACATTTACTACTTTTAAACAATTCGACATTATTTATTTAATGACGATGACTCCAGTAAATACTGGTAGTGATGTTTCAACAATTATTACTTATGCTTATGAAAATGCATTTATTACATCGAACTATGGATATAGCAGTGCAGTTTCGATTATTATCTTTGCTTTATTAATTGTTTTTAGTGCTCTAACAAATAGTGATTTAAGAAGGAAAAATAAGTATGGAACAAATTAAAAGAGCTAAAACTTATAAAGATAAAAAAAGAGTTAGGATCTTAAAAACTATTGGCTTAGAGGTATTTTTTATTGTTTTATGCATTATAACTTTAATTCCTATTTTTTATGCTTTAAGTGTTTCATTTAATGCTAATAATTCTTTAATAAGTACTGATTTTAGTTTTTTCCCTACTAATTTTACATTCGATAATTATGTAAGACTATTTAAAGAAAACGACATGCTTTTATGGTTTGGAAATAGTTTACTTTTAGCGATATCAACAGTTGTTTTTTCTTTAGCAATAGCTATTCCTGCTGCTTACGCTTTTAGTAGAATGAACTTTAAAGGTAAGAAAACTATTTTAAAAATCTTAATTTTATTAAATGCTTTTCCTTCAACCTTGTCTTTATTTGCGATTTGGGCAATTATGAGGAATCTTGGTTTAGTAAATACCAAAATTGGATTAATAATTATTTATACTGGAACCATGGCAATATTTGGAATATGGAACTTAAAAGGTTATTTTGATACTGTGCCTTGCGAAATAGAAGAAGCAAGTATGATTGACGGAGCATCAAATTTTCAAATTATTACTAGAATTGTAATGCCACTAGCTAAACCAGCTATAATTGTTACTGCTGTTATGGTTTTAATCTATGTTTGGAATGAATATTTATATAGTGTTACTTTTATGACGGGAAGTGAAAATTATACTTTAGCAGCTGGGTTATATGGCTTACAAGCTAATGAAACAAGCGGTTCTTGGCCTATTTTTGCAGCAGCTAGTTTAATTACTTCTTTACCAATATTAATTATTTTCTTATTAGTTCAAAAGCATATGGTCAGTGGACTTAGTTCTGGAGGTGTTAAAGGATGAAACTTGATAAAAATTCAATATTACATATTCCTTTAAGTAATTATGCTTTTGGAATTGATGAAAATACCTTAGATATTAGAATAAGAGTTCGATTAGATAATGTTAAAAAGATATATTTAAATTATGGTGATACGGCTTATCCTAGTGAAAAAGTAGTTTTTACTCGAGTAGAAATGAAAAAGATTTGTAGTGATTTAAGTTTTGATTATTATGAAAATGTTATTGAAAATACATATCACCGTGTTGTTTATTATTTTGAAATAGTTGATTTAGAAAATAATGTTTATTACTATTACGCTGATAATTTTTATAAAGAGATAAGTGATAATCGTAATGACTTATATAAATTTCCTTACTTAAGAAGAGAAGATGTAGGAATTCCACCAAAATGGTTTAGATCTGCAAGGTTTTACAATATTTTTCCAGATAGTTTTAAAATTAAAGATAGCACAAAATACGAAAATAAAGTTCTTTTAGAAGATGGAATTGAAATTAAAAATAAAATAGGTGGAACTTTAAATGATGTATTAAATAAATTAGATTATATAAAAAGTCTAGGTTTTAATGGTATTTATCTTAATCCGATATTTAAAGCTGGTGAATATCATAAATACGATACAATAGACTATTTTAAAGTTGATCCGCTTTTAGGTAGTGATGAAGATTTAATAAATTTAGTAAACAAAGCTCATTCTTTAAATATAAAAGTTGTAATTGACTTAGTGTTAAATCATTCTGGATGGTATTTCTTTGCTTTTGATGATGTAGTTAAAAACCAAGAAAAATCTAAGTATGTTGATTGGTTCTATAAAATCAATTTTCCACTATATCGACCAAAAACACAAAATGAATTACCACCTTATGAATGCTTTGGTTATGAAAGATTAATGCCTAAATTAAATACCGATAATGATGAAGTAATCGAATATTTCTCTAAACTTTTAATTTATTTAATTGATAAATTTAAGATAGATGGTTTTAGACTTGATACAAGTGATGAAGTAAATGATTATTTTTGGATAAGCTTAAATAGATTAATCAAAAAGAAAAATAAAGAAATAGTGTTAATTGGTGAAATTTGGCAAAATCCAGAACACTGGCTTAATTCTTTAATGTTTGATAGCGCGATGAATTATTGCTTAAGAAAAAATATTCTTGATTTATTTAAATATGATTTATCATCAAAAGAATTTAATTCTTTAATTTCAAAATTGCTAGTAAGAAATAAAAAGAACTATCTATATAGTTTATTAAACTTTTTATCAACACATGATACACCTCGAGTGATATCTTTATTAAATGATGATGAAGATAAATTTATTTTAGCTTATTCTTTCATTTACACTTTTATGGGTGCTATAAGTATACTTTATGGGGAGGAAGAACCTATAAGAGGAATTAAGGAAGAAGATTATCGAAAAGCAATAAATTTTGAAAAAGAACTTAGATTTGCAAGCTTTTTTAAAAAAATGAATGAAATTAGAGAAAATTTTGATGCTTTAGCTAGTGGTGAATATATAGCTTTAAAGTATGATGAAACTTCTTTATACATTTATGAAAGAGTAAATAAAACTCAAAAGATATTGGTTATCTTAAACTTATCTAGTAAGAAAATAGATATTACCGATTTAAATATTTTTAAAGATAGAGTTATATATTGTCACAATTTTGATAATAATATTTTATCTAGATATGGGGTTATAATTTTAAATGCAAGTAACGATTAAAGATATTGCTAAATATTGTGGTGTATCAACTGCTACTGTTAGTAGAGTTTTAAATTCACCTAATGAAGTTAAAGAAGAAACTAGGAATAAAATTTTAAATGCGATAAAAAAGTTTAAATTTGTACCCAATAAAAAAGCACAAAATTTAGCTCATAATGCATCAAATACAATCGCCTTTGTAACTTCATTTGAATCAAATGGTGCCTTTTTAAATCCACATAAGTTTGAAATAATGTCTGGAGCTCAAAAAGTATTAGAAGAAGCAGGGTATTTTGTATTACTTTTACAAGTTTCTAATAATATTAAAAATGTTAAATTGCTTTATGAAAATAAATCAGTTAGTGGTTTTATAATTCATTCTTCTAGTC
>JADIMY010000111.1 GCA_017694345.1 Candidatus Onthovivens merdipullorum
TTAAAGTTATTTCTTTAGTTTTAATTTATGTTTTATTAGTAATATTTTCTATTGTTGCCATATTTCCATTTTATTGGATGATTATTACAAGCTTAAAAAACTTCCAAGAAGTTAGTTTAATCCCTGCAACATTTTATCCTACCTATGGAGTTTATTTTTCAAATTATATCGATGTATTCACAAGATTTTCTTTTGAAACTTATCTATTAAATACAATTATTGTAATTATTATTTCAACTTTAGGAACTTTACTTACGACAATTTTAACTGCTTTTGCTTTTGCTAAGTTAGAGTTTAAAGGTAGAGATACATTATTCACAATCTTTTTAGCGACGATGATGATACCTAGTGAACTATTTGTTATCACTAATTTTATAACCTGCTATCGATATGGTTTATTAGATATTATTAGTATTGATCCAAGTTATAATCCAAATTATCAAATCGATAATATTTTAAATGCTTTAAAGACATATTTTGCGATTATGTTACCTTTTATTGTTAATGTTTTTTATATCTATTTACTTAGACAAAACTTTAAACAAGTTCCTAGTGAATTATATCTAGCTAGTAAAGTAGATGGAAAAAGTGATTGGACTTTTTTATGGAAAATAATGGTCCCAATTGCTTCACCTACTATTATTACAATTACTATTTTAAAAATTATATCTTCTTGGAATGCCTACGCTTGGCCAAGTATGGTGAGTAGTGTAGGAGGGGCAAATGCCTCTAAATATGCTATAATGACTGTCGGTTTACAAGATTTCACTAACTTTTTAGATGAAGGTGGTATGAGAACTCTTGTAAATTTAGAAATGGCAGCCGCTTTTTTAGTTACGATACCTTTAATTGTACTATTCATAGTATTTAGGAAATACATAATGAAAGGCTCAGAAAGAGCTGGAATTAAAGGATAAATATTGCACTTTACTATTTAGGAGGTTTTAAGTATGAGACGCAATAAAACATTAATTGTTCCATTAGCCTTATTAGCACTTGGAGCATTAACAGGATGTAGAAGTAGAGAAAATACAGATCCTAATCATATAGTTTTTTTATCAAATTTACGTACTGATAGGGATAGCGAAGCATCATGGATTAATGATGTTATCGACCAATTTGAAGCTAAATATCCTGGATTAACTGTTGAATGGATTGGCGGAGGAGATTATCCTGATATCAATGAAACTTTACAAGATTCAATAAGAACACCAAGAAATTTACCAAATATGGCAGTTGTTTATCCTGACTATATTGTGAACTGGATTGAAAATGGAACTATTGTTAACTTAGAACCTTTAATGAGTGACGATACAATTGGGTTTGGAAAGGATACTGATGCTAGTGGAACAACTATTAATGATCCATCCACTGCTCAAGACGACATAGTTCAAAACTATTTAACAGAAAATCAAAACTATGTTAAAGAAGGAACTTATACTCTTCCATTTGGTAAAACAAGCGAAGTAATGTACTATAATCCAGCTAAATTAGAGGAAGAAGGTATAACTTTACCTGAAGATATAACAACTTTTGATTTTGCTGATATGCTTAATGCTGCTAGAACTATTGTTGGAAACAATCCAGAAGATTATACAACTGATGGAACCGCAGTAATTGGTTATCAATCAAGTTCAAATTTCTTTATTACGATGTGTCAAATGTTAGGTATTCCTTATGCAAGCAATGAAGATACAAATGGCGATGGACATTTAACTAAAACTGAAGAAGTTTTATTCAATAACCCTCAAGCAAAAGCTTTAGTTAAAGCAATGAAGGGCTGGTATGATGACCATTTATTTACTACTGCTGATTTAATTACTGCAGAAAACAATCGAGAAGCTTGGATTGAAGATGGATTTAGAGCTGGAACAATGTATTTCTGTATTGATAGTACCAAAGGATATACCTACTTTAATTATTTTGATGCAACAGAATATGATGGAGATGGAGAAGATGCAAATCCAATTGCTTGGAATGTATTCACATCAAATCCAAATGTAACTTTAGTCCCATCGGTTAATGCTAGCGAATTAGGTTTAGGCAATCAATCAAATACCGATGTTAGAACAGCAATGTCTCAAGGCGGTAGTATTGCTTTCTTTAATAAAGGTGATGAAGCAAATAGAAACGCTTTCTTATTCTATAAATTTATGACTAATACAGTCAATAATGCTAATTTCTCAGTTGCTAGTGGAACTTCTCCAATTAGAGAAAGCTCATTTAGAGAAAAAGTTGTTACTGATGTTACAGCAAAAGCAGATCAAACATTTGGCAATTTAACACAAGAAGCAAATAATGCTTGGAACACCGAAGACACTAGTGCAAGAAATGATATGTTTTTAGGAAAAATCTATGAAGCATTTGATTCTTATGCAACTAATGATAATTATTATATGGCACCAGTTAATATGTTCTCTGAAGAAACTAGAAACGCCGTTGATAATATAATGACACAAGTTTTAGTGCAATATGATGAAAGCAAAGATGGAGACCTTGATAACTATATCGATAGAGTCTTCCAAGACGCTTATAATAATATTTAATTAACAAAATTTTATGGATAAAAAAAGGACACTAAGGGATTATAAGAATAAAGTATTAACTACTTTAGTTTTAGGACTAATTTTTATAGTTACTAGTGTCTTTTTTATTCCTTTAGCTACAAATGATTTTGGCGAGTTTTTACCAACTTCTTTAGAAGCAATTATATTTTATGTTACTTTAGCTATTGGCATCGTTTTCTTTCTTTTATTT
Source organism: Candidatus Onthovivens merdipullorum (assembly GCA_017694345.1). Lineage (GTDB taxonomy): Bacteria > Bacillota_I > Bacilli_A > RFN20 > CAG-826 > Onthovivens > Onthovivens merdipullorum. The sequence continues at coordinate 2,758 of JADIMY010000111.1, forward strand.
ATTATTTTTCTAGTTATTTATATACATCATTATAGAACTAGTAAATAACAAGTGGTTTTCTAGTAGATTATTGAGATAGTTTAACTGATTATTAATTAACTAGAAAATTTTTTATTGGCAATAAAAAACGACTTATTTGCTTTTTTTCTATCATTCTTCATACAAAAGGAGTTATTTTTGATAATAACCTTGCAAATCTCGAATATTTTTTATTTTATGATTAAAGAGTAAAAATAAAGACCAAAAGAATGAGCTTATATAATTCTACGATTAATGTTAAGTAAAGATTAATAGTTAAAGCTTTTTTGTATTAATTGAACTAGAAGGAATTCATGTTATTTAAGTAAAAACTTTGGAAAATCTAGTAAAATACTAGGTTTTCTATATAGAAAATCAAGTGGAACACTGAATTTTTAATATTGAGTATATTTTTTGTGTTTATAATATATTTATGTTTTATAGAAAAATTAAAGAAAACTAAAAGAATATTTCGAAAATCTAAATTCAAGGATATTTATTATTAATGGTGCTAGGTGAGTTGGTTAGTCATTTATAAATCGTGAAACAGCGAAATGTTATTTTAAAAAGTACATTGAAATAAATCTTCGTGATGATTTTGATGATGAAAAAGTCTTTTTAAAAGCAACATCTATTGATAAATTTTATAGAATTATTACTTTAAGATATGGTGATAAAGTTCATAATTTGGATGATACAATTATATTTTTAGATGAAATTCAAGTTTATCCTCATTTAATTTAATTACTTAAAGCTTTAAAGACTGATAATAAATATTGTTATATAGTAAGTTGTTCCTTGTTTAGAAGGACGCTCAGAAAAGCTTTTATTCCTATTGGTACAATAGAAGAAGTATCGATGTATCCATTAGATTTTGAAGAATTTCTTTATGCATATGGAGGCGGCGAAAGTGTTATAGAATATTTAAGAGATTGCTATATTAACAGAATAAGTCCTGATGAATCTACTCATGATTTAGTTTTAAAAAGATTAAAAGAATATTTAATTTGTGGAGGATTACCACAAGCTGTTGATGCTTATATTAATCAAAAAATACGCTATTAACCAAGTCAGTTCAAAAAGAAATTATTAATTACTATAAAGGTGATGCCTCTAAATATGATTCTAAAATGCCTTAAAAATTATAAGAATATATGACC
>JADIMY010000112.1 GCA_017694345.1 Candidatus Onthovivens merdipullorum
CGAGTAATTCATGGAAAGGATGTTCCATTAAGCGATCCATAATTTCATTCATCTTTTCGCTTCCACTACTTCCTTTAAAATAAATACTAAATTGTTTTGCCTTATGGAATTTATATCTTAAACCTAAGTTATGATAGGCTTCATCTAAAGTAATTCCAAGTTTTTTATAATATAAAGCCATTTCACAATATAGTAATATAGCTTGAATTCCATCTTTATCTCTAACAAATGGTTTAATCAAGCAGCCATAACTTTCTTCATAGCCAAATTCAAAAGTTGGTCCACCGTGTTCTTCATAAAATTGAATACGGTCACCAATATATTTAAATCCCGTTAAAAAAGATTCAGTTTTAACACCATAACTACTAGCTATTTTTTTGCCAATTGAACTAGTGACGACGGTGTTATACATTACACCATTATTAGATAAAAATCCTTTTTTCTTTCTTTCACTTAAAATGTAATCTAGTAAAATAGCTGCACTTTCATTTCCAGTTAATAAAACATATTCACCATTTCTATTTTTACAAGCAAGTCCTACTCTATCTCCATCAGGATCAGTCATACAAACTAAATCAGCATCGATTTCTTTAGCAAGCTTAATTGGTTCAATATAGCTTTTTGGTTCTTCAGGATTAGGAGATAAAGTCCCTTTAAAATCTGGATCTGGACTACATTGACTTAAAACAGGTGTAACATTATAACCACATTCTTTAAAAACACGCATCGCATTTACATAACTTGCCCCATGATTTGGTGTATAAACTATCTTAAAATCACTTTTATCTAAATTAGGATTTAATTGAACGGTTTCAACTAAAGCGACATAAGTATCATCGACATCAGGTCCTAAAACCACATTTTTCCCTTTATTAGTAACGCCTATTACGCTTACTGAAAGTTCATCAGGTAATTTAGAAATAATATCGACTAAAGGAGTAATTTTATTAGGTGTAAGTTGGCATCCATAGCTATCATAAACTTTAAAACCATTATATTCTTTAGGATTATGACTTGCAGTAATCATTATTCCACCACAACATCCTTTATATCTAATAGCATAAGATAATTCTGGAGTAGGTCTAAGACTATTAAAAATAAAAGTATTAATACCCATTTCATTTAAAATAGACGCACATTCTAAAGTAAATTCTCTAGACATATGACGATTATCATGCGATATCGCAACACCCCTACTACAAGCATCTGTATATTTAGAAAGTAAAAATCTAGCATAACCAATACAAGCTTTTCTAATCGTAAAAACATTCATTCTATTAGTACCAGGACCAATAATTCCTCTCATCCCAGCCGTACCAAATTGAATGTCTTGAAAAAAAGCATCGTCTATTTCTTCACTCGACATATTTTTTAAGATTTCTTTATCTTCTTCACTAACAAGTGGTGAATTAAGCCATCTTTTATAATTTGCTAATGTTTTTTCTTCCATAAACTTACCTCTAAATTAACGCCAAAATTATATATTATAATCTATTAAATTTATACCTAAATTACTAAGAATTTTATATTCTTTTTTAGGAAAATTAGCGTTAAATTCTTTATTTTTTAAATAATCTAAAGGGGGTATTACTTCATTAAACTTTATTTTTAAAGCGATAAGAAATTGTGAATCGTAATTAAACTCTTTTTTAAACTCATTATTTAACTTAAAATCACCATATTTTCGATCGCCAATTAATGGATGTTCAATATAAGCAAAATGTGCTCTAATTTGATGAGTTCTCCCAGTTAATAAATTAATACTCACTAAACTATATTTTTTATTAGTCCAAATTCTTTTATAAAGTGTAGTGCTAGGTTTAGCTCCTTCTTTAACACTTTTAACTACTACTTTATTTAACTTATCATCTTTATATAAAGGAGCCTCTATTTTTCCATCTATATCAACTTCACCTTTAACTAAAGCAATATAAGTTTTAGTTATCCCTAAATGTTCTTTAAGTAAATTAGTTATTACATTAAAAGATTCTCTATTTTTAGCAAAAATAACAAGTCCCGATGTATTACGGTCTAATCTATGACAAGGACTAGGAATAAATAAATCACTACTAGGATTATATTCTTTCTTTTTATATAGATAATTAATTACTTTATTAGATAAAGTAATTCTTTTTTCATCTTTATCACCATGAACTAAAATTCCACTAGGTTTATTAATAATTAAAATATTATTATCTTCATAAACGATATCTAAATTCGTATCAGTTGGAATAATTATTTTTTCTTTATTAAATTCTTCTAATTCACGATCACTAATATAAATCTTTAAATTATCATTTTCTTTTAAAATATAATTTTGTTTTACCCAGTGGCCATTAATTTTAATATCTTTTTTTCTAAATAATTTATAAATGTAACTTAAAGGAGCATCGTTAAGATATTTTCTAACGAATTTATCAACTCTTTGGTTAGCATCTAATTTTCTAATAACTAATTCTTTCATAAATATTTTACATTTGATATAATCATTAAGCACGGAGAAATACCCAAGTGGCTGAAGGGGTGGGCTTGGAAAGCTCATAGGCTTGTAACAGGGCGCGAGGGTTCGAATCCCTCTTTCTCCGCCAAAATAAAGTTAATAAAAGGACACTTAATTAAGTGTCCTTTTTAATTTCTAGTTAAATTACTTAACTTCAGTTTGTGAAGATATAACATCTTCAACAATTGCTTCTTCAGTATTTTCTTTAAGTTGTTTAAGTCGAAGTTCTCGACGAGCTTTTCTTTCTTTTTCTTTATCTTCAAGTTTACTAGCCATTGATAAACTAATAGCAATTATAATTGCTCCTAGTAAAAAGGATATAATTCCCCAACCAATAAAACCTAAACTAGTATGAGTTCCTGAATTAAATGAACTTAATGCTGATGATAAATTTTCTTTCATTGAAGAATAAATTGGAGCATAAGCTTCTAAAAAGTAAAGAATAATTAAAGCAATTCCTGTTAAAAAGAAAAGTAATCCAAGTATTAAAGAAATAAATTGCTTGATATTAAAAGTTTTAAATATCAATATATCTTTCTTGTTATTTTTTGCCATCTAGAAAACCTTATTTATTTTCAGGATTTTGTGTATTTGTAGCGTTGGCTCTAGCTTCTTGTTGAGCTTTACTATCAGCAATTAATTCATTAACAGCTGGAGTATAGTATTCTCTCCATTTACCTTCACTATCTCTAATAAAATCAGCAATGGCTCTACTAGTATCATTAAAGACATCGCCAAAATTTTTACCACTAGGTAAATCTCTTCTACCATTCATCATTTCAATAGCGAATAATAAATCATCACAAGCACTAGTATAAACACTATCTTTACAAGTAGCGTTATTTTTAACTGTGAAGAATAAGCTATTTAATGTACGAAGATCATTTTCAATAAAGTTAGATTGAGGAGTCTTTTCACCTTTAGATTCTCTTCTTACTTTATTATATTCTTGGAATTGACGGAACATTTCTCTACTTAAAGTGAGTAAAGCAACAGCTCTATAGAATCTTTCATCTTCTATAGCAAGTTTATCGACAACTTCGTGTTTAATATTGTGTTGAGCAGCATAATTTACATGAAGTCTAATAATACTATTAATATTTTCATGTAATTTAATAGTAGATTCAATAATCTTTAAATTTTGAGCATGGTCAACTCTTAATCCATCACTAGCATTTCTAATGACGGTTGAAGAATCACTATAGAAATCATCAACGAATTGATTGATTTCTTGTATAGTTTTTTCTCCATTTTCTCCTTGTCTAGATAAAAATACTTTTAAAGGAGATTCAACTTTTAATTCATTTGATAAAACTCTTTTTCTTTGTTCATAAGCTTTAACATCATATGTTTCACGTTCTAAAGTATACTCTAAAGTATCTCTAACATGAGCATTGAAGTAAATTAATGAGACAATAATACGATCAATAACTTCCATTTAAAAATCCTCTCTTTTCAATCTTATATATTTTACTACTTTTTTAAAAGATATAAAGATAAATCGCTAAATTTATCAATAGTTGTTTTAGCATATTCTTTTACAATTGGGTTTGCTCTACCCATGCAAAAGCTATTTTCATAAAATTCTTTAAACATCGAAATGTCATTTCCACTATCACCAACGACGATTACATCGTCTTTTTTTATATTTTCTGTATCGATTAATTTTAAAATCGCTTTTGCTTTATTACAGTCTTTAGCAGTTATTTCAATAACTTCATCTGACCAACTAGATTCATAGTTTTTAAGTAAATTTCTTAATACTTTATTAGCTTCACTAGCTTTTTCTTTTCTTTTTCTACTAATTCCGAAAAATAACATTATTTTATAAATATCACCATTATTTAATTCTTTATCGAATTCTAAATTATCAAAACAATAGTTCTCTTTATATATTTTTTGTGCTTTATAGTAGAGTTTTGCAAGGTTTTTGAAAATTTTAGTGGTATTTAATTTGATGTAGACTCCTTTACTAGTCATTATAAAAGTACCAGGTAAATCAAAATAATCTGTAAATAATTTAATGATATTTTTACTGACTTCGTTAGGAATTGTCGTGCTACTAATAATTTTTTCATCGTAAATTAAAGCACCATTAAAACAAATAAGTGAACAAGGTCGATTAATTTTTTGTTCAACGATTTTTAAAAAATCAAAAGACCTCCCACTAATTAAAATAACTTTATTACCTTCATCGATAAAGTCACGAATAAACTTTAAATTTTCTAAACAAATTATATTCTTTTTATCTTTAGGATAAAATAAAGTTCCATCAAGATCTGTTGCTAAAACTTTCATTAGTTAAAATTATAATTCAACTCTATTTTCAGCTTGGATTAGTCCATAGCCTCCTTCATCTCTTTTATATACAACACTAATTTTTTCATCTTCATTATCTAAATATAAGAAAAATGAATGACCTAAAGCTTCCATTCTAGTGATAGCTTCTTCTAAACTCATTGGAGTTAATGTATATTGTTTAGTCTTAACGACTTCACTATTATTACCTTCTTCTTTAATATCTTCGAGTTCATCAAAGATAATTGATTTACCTAAACCATCGTGATTATTTTTATTTCTCATTCTAGTTTTAAGTTTTCTCATTTGACCTACTAGTTTATCAATAGATATATCGATAGCTGCATATAAATCTTTATCTTTAACTTCACTTCTTAAAGTAATATTTTTAGTAGTAATTGTAATTTCTACTTTAGCACCTGTTTTATAGCTTCTTACAACCGCTCTACAAGATACTTCGTCTTTTGGATTAAAATATTTATCCATTTTAGATAATTTCTTTTTGATTGCATTAGAAATGCCATCAGTTACAGTAATGTTTTTACCTACAATTTGATATTCCATATTGTTGGCTCCTTTCTATTTTCTTTTTCTATATTTATTATAAACTAGAAATTAATTTTCATATAGAAAAATTATTATTTTTCCTTAAAAAACTTCTAGTCAAAAACTAATAAATAAATATAATAATAAATAGTTGTGCCTATAGGAGGTACTTATGGACGAACGAATATCTAAACTTTATAAAGGAACTTCTCGTCAAGTTTATCAAGAACTTGAAACTAGTGCTCATGGTTTAACTAGTGAAGAAGCTAAAATTAGATTAGAAAAATATGGTAAAAATACTGTCGAAAAAAAGAAAAAAGCCTCTAGTTTAAAGTTATTTTTTAAAAATTTTATTTCAACAATGGCAATTCTTCTTTGGGTTGCTGGAACTATTGCAATTATCTCTTGCTTTATAGCTAGTGAATCTCCTAGTAGTATTGGGGTTTTAAAAGATCCTGGAATGCTCTATTTAGGAATTGCAATTTATTTAGTTAATATCATTAACGGAGTCTTTTCTTTTGTTCAACAATTTAAGGCAAATAAATCAACTGAAGCTTTATCTAAAATGCTTCCTACTTATGCTAGAGTTATTAGAGATGGAGTTGAAACTCAAATCGAAGCTTGTGACTTAGTTATAGGTGATTTAGTTATCTTAAGTGAAGGTGATAAAATTAGCGCTGATGCTAGAATCATTAACTGTAACGATTTAACCTGTAATCAATCAACGCTTGATGGAGAAGCTACTCCTAGTCGAAAACAATATGAACCTATTAAAGACGATGTTGAAAGTTCAATAAGAATTAAAAATTTTGTTTACGCTGGGACTAGTGTTTCAACCGGTACTGCTAGATGTATTGTTGTCGCTACTGGAATGAACACAGAATTTGGTAAAATTGCTTCTTTAACTCAAGAAATCGATAATAAATTATCACCTTTAGAAAAAGAAATTGAAAAAATGACTAAAGGTATCGCTTTAATCGCTTTATCCATTGGATTAATCGTTTTAATTTTAGGAATTGTAATAAATGGCTTTCAACAAGGATTTAGTAGTCCTACTCTATACTTAAATCAATTTGTCACTGCTTTAGGAATGGTCGTCGCTTTTATTCCTGAAGGATTATCTCCTACTGTTAGTTTATCTTTAGCTAAAGCTGTTCAGCGTTTAGCTAAAGAAGGTGCTTTAATTAAAAACTTATCAAGTGCTGAAACTCTTGGCTCTACTACTGTTATTTGTAGTGATAAAACCGGTACTTTAACTAAAAACGAAATGACTGTTAAATACCTATATTTATTAAATCAAGAATTTGAAGTTACTGGTGATGGTTATGATTTTAAAGGAGAAATTTTAGATAAAAGTAAAAATAAAGTCACTTCTATTACTAACTTAGATTTAAAAATGTTACTCATGTGTGGAGCACTTTGTTCTAATGCTAAACTTACCAAAGATGAAAATGGAAAAATAATCGTTTTAGGAGATCCAACTGAAGCTTGTTTAGGAGTTGTTAGTGAAAAAGGTTTATTAAATCCAATAAATCAAATGCGATTAACTCCTAGAATTAGAGAACTTCCTTTTGATAGCGTTAGAAAAATGATGACTACAATTCATCAACTAGAAAAAGAAACAAATGGTGCCCAAAGAATTGCTTTTACTAAAGGATCACCAAATGATTTAGTCGCAAAATGTAAATATATATTAGATAATGGTAAAATTAGAGAAATAACTAAAGAAGATAAAGAAAGGATTAAAAATCAAAATGATAAGTTTGCTAAAGATGGATTAAGAGTTTTAGCGATGTCTTATCGTCTACTTAAAAAAGATGATAAAAGTTTGCCTTTAGCATTAAGTGCTTATACTCCTGAAATTATCGAACAAAATATGGTATTTATCGGACTTGAAGCAATGCAAGATCCACCTCGAGAAGGTATTAAAGAAGCAATTGAAGTTTGTCATAAAGCTGGTATAAAAGTCATTATGATTACTGGGGACTACTCTTTAACTGCTCTAGCAATTGCTAAAAAAATTGGTATTGTAAAAGATAAAGACCCTCGAGTTATTTCAGGAGCTGAACTAAATAATATCGATGATAAGACACTTAAAGAATATCTTAAAGGTGAAGTTATTTTTGCTAGAATGGCTCCTGAACAAAAATATCTTATAGTTAATGCTTTACAAGAGCTCGGTGAAATCGTTGCTGTTACTGGAGATGGAGTTAACGATGCTCCTGCCTTAAAAAAAGCTGATATTGGTATAGCAATGGGTATAACTGGAACTGATGTCGCTAAAGAAGCTGCTGATATGATTTTAACCGATGATAACTTCGTTTCTATCGTTAAAGCTATCGAAGAAGGTAGAGCAATATTTTCAAACATTAAAAAGTTTGCAACCTACATCTTTAACTCTAATGTCCCAGAAGCAATTCCATTTTTATTACCACTACTCACCTTTAACAAGATTCCAGTTATGTTAACAATCTTAGAAGTTTTATTAATTGATATTGGAACTGATATGTTACCAGCTCTAGGTTTAGGAAGTGAACTCCCTCAAAAAGGTATAATGGAACAACCTCCTAGAAAATCTAGTGATCACTTAATTAATAAAAAACTTTATGGAAAAGCGATTTATTATGGTATTCAAACTTCAATCTTATGTTTAGTTGCTTTCTTTACTTATACCGCTTTTAGAAGTGAATCACTTGGTTTACCTTATACTTTCTTTAGCCAATTAAATAATGAAGGTGTATGGATGGAATGTACTACAGTCGTTTTAACTTCAATTATCTTTTGTCAAGTTGGGATGGTCTTTAACTGTCGAACTGATAAAGAAAGTGTCTTTAAAGTTGGAATATTTAAAAATAAAGAGATTAATATTGGAATAATTTTTGAGTTAATCTTAATATTACTCGTTATATTTGTACCATTTATAAATACTGAAGTATTTGAAACTAATATGATTTTAGATTATCGTATTTGGTTAATTATGCTTACTTTCCCATTTATAATTGTGGGTATTGATGAAATTAGAAAATATATAATTAGAAAAAGAGAAAGAAAGGAGATAGCACAGTGAAAATATTAATTATAGGTTGTGGTAAACTTGGTGCAGGATTAGCTATTGAGTTATATAAAAAAGGGCATACCATCTCAATTGTTGATAAAGATGAAGATGCTTTTTATAATCTTGGAGCAGATTTTAATGGAACAATAGTTTGTGGAAATGGCTACGATAAAGATGTCTTAATGGAAGCAGAAATTGAATATGTCGATGCTGTTGTTTGTGCAACAGGTAATGATGAAATTAACGCTGTTGCTGCAAAAATTGCTAAAGATATCTTCTATGTTAAATATGTTGTCGCTAGATTATACAATCCTCGTAAAGCTAAGATTTTTGAAGCTTTAGGAATTAAAGCAATCTCTACTACTGGTTTTAGTATTAATAGAGCAATTGAACTTTTATCATTTAAAATGATGGATAGTTTAGCTTTACTCGGTAATGATGCTAGTACAGAAATTATTAGAATAATTGCTACTCCTTCAATTGATGGACTTAAAGTCAGTGAAGTATGTGAAGAAAATGAATTTAAATTAATTGCAATCGTTAGAAAAGATACTTCTTTTATACCAAAGAGTGACGATTACATCGAAACTTATGATACACTTTACTTCGTTTGTAAAAGTGAATCAAAGCGTAAACTTAAAATCATTTTAGGAATCTAATTAGGAGGGTTAATCAATGTACGTCGTTATAATTGGTGGTGGACAAATTGGCTCATATATGGCTGAGCTATTAACTAAAAATAATTGTGATTTCATGGTTATTGATAGTAGTCATAGTAATGTCCAAAAACTTAATGATAAATTCGGTGAAGAACATGTTTTATTTGGAGATGGAACTGACCCTAATATTTTAGATAGTGCAAATATTGAAAAAGCTGATGTTGTCGCTTGTGTTACTGGTAGAGATGAAGTAAATCTAGTTTGCTCTACTATTGCTAAATTTGAATTTCAATCTCCTAGAGTTGTCGCTAGAGTTAATAATCCTAAAAATGCTTCTTTATTTACAATCGGGATGGGAGTTGATGCAGCGATTAATCAAGCTGATATTATTGGACACATCGTTGTTGAAGAAATGTCGATGAAAAACTTTATGACTTTAATGAAGTTATCGAAAGGGGATCATTCAATTATTCAACTTCAAACTGCTGAAAATTCTTTTGCTTCAGGCAAAAAAGTAAAAGACTTAAATATACCTCGAGATGCTTTACTTATTGCAATTTATCATGGTGATGAATTAATTGTTCCTAATGGAGAAACTACTATTTTCCCTGGAGATCGAATCACTTTCTTTACAAGCGATAAGTTATATCACGAACTTGAGAAAATATTTACTTTACCTTTAGAATAAGATTTAAACTTATTTAGAAAAATAAAAAACACTTTCAATTAAGAAATTTTACCTTGAGAGGTACCCCAAATCCTAGACATTAGGAAAGGGGTACTTTTTTATGAAATATTCATGGGAATTCAAACTTGAATGCGTCGACAAGTATAAAAATGGTGAATATATTGCGACACCTGGAAAAACAAGGAATCAGCGCATAACATTTTTGCACCAAGTTAACAAATGGGCAAAAAATTATGATGATTTGGGAATCAACGGTTTAAAACATTCCTCAACCAACAAAATTTGGACACCTGAAAAAAGATTTGAATTAGTTGCTAAGGTTTTAGCGGGTAATTCCATTACTTCTG
>JADIMY010000113.1 GCA_017694345.1 Candidatus Onthovivens merdipullorum
AACCAAAGGGTTGCTTTTTCGCTTTTTCCTGCCCCTAGAATATAACTCCCTTCTTGTGATCGTAATGGTAGAAGAAAGAAGGTGACTTAAAATTTTTATCAAAGTTTTTTTAATATCGTCTGTTTGATGGTTTATAAAATAAAGAAATGAATACCAATTTAAATAACTTTGCAAATATTTAGTTGAAACTCCTTTATGTATGTCATTAATAAATCTTTTTACGCTACTAGAAAAGTCATTTATTCTTTGATGTTCTTCAGTCATGTCGTTAGTTCCTTTATCGGCGATATGAACAGCGTTAATAAGTTCTGCAATGGTTTTGTAATGGCGATACCCATCTGTATAAAGTGTGGAATTATCTTTAACTCTTTTTCGAAAGAATTTATCCATCTGCTCCGATTTATTAGAGCCTGTTTTTATTCTTTTTAGCAAACAATGGCCTTCATCATCAAAAGCCATCATTACTATAATTTGATCTTTTCTTCTATTTTCTATTTCTTTTTTATCACTACCGTGTTTACGTGAATTACGATAATCAGGGCTGCTGCCATCTTTGCAATTTCTTGGAAAATAGAGTTCATCAGCATATATATTTCCGCTTAATATTAATGAATTTTGAAAAAATTTAAGTGTTTCAAATAACTTATGTCGCATTAAAAAAGTTGTTGGTAAACTTACTTTGATTCTTGAAGCAATGCTAAGCAAACTCATATCATACTGAGACATGTCAACAAATTCATACCGTTTGTCAAAGCTTAATTTTGTGTATTTAAGACTAGTGTGAGAATTTAAGGTAAAAACATAGTGGCAATCATTACACCTATATCTTTGCTTTTCATTTTTAGTTCCGTTCTTCTTTACATTCGTTGATTTGCATTTTGGACAAACTAAATTTTTATAAGTCTCATCTCTAATTAATTCTTTTTCAGCGTTTTTTCTTTCGTCAATGTTTTCAAGCAGTGCTGAAATAAATGACTTCACAATCACAAGATTTGTCTCATCTAATGGTTTTAAAAGTTCAATTATACTAGAAAAAGTATTTTTTGTGTTTGTCTGGTGGTTATTCATTATTTTGTGGGAATTTTTTAAGTGAAAGTCTCTATCCCACTTACCAGACAAAAAGAAGTAGAAACTTCCACTTAAAAAATCTTCTTAGTAATTGCCTGGCTCCTTTATTTTAGCATTCTAAAAGAGTATCTTTCCATAAATATAACTCAAAAAGCAACCCTTTGGTTTAAGACCGTTAAACACCAATTAAAGTTGTTGACATTGCTAAAAAGGAATGTCCTTCAGCACTTATAAATGGATTTAAGCCTTGTACTAAAATTATAAATACACTTCCCAAAGCATATATCTTTAAATAATTTGTGGCATAAACCAAAGAATCTGTTGGACAACCAAAAAGCGTTACAATCCCTTCGGCAAAAATAAATAAAATTAACGTTAAAACAACACCTATTATTACTAATAAAAGGAAAGATATATTAAAGATTTTATTAGATTTTTCTTTGTCTCCTTCTCCTAAACTCATACTAGCTTTAGGCGAAGCGCCAAGTCCAATTAAATTAGCAAAAGCTTGAACGATTAAAGTAATCGGTAAAACTATTCCTAAAGCCGCTAAAGCTTATGCTTTTATACCTTCAATATTAGAAACATACATTCGATCAACTAGGTTATATAAAAAAGTGATTAGTTGAGCGATAACTGCAGGTATGGTCAGTTTAAAAACAAGTGGTAATATTTTTGCTTTTCCAAATTCATTAGTTAAATCTTTCATATCCTAAAACCTTGATTAGTATATAGCGAATTAATTTACGAGTAAATGAATAAAAAATAGTGAACTATATATTTAATTTTTGAAGTACTTTTTTCTACAAAATTTAATTATAAAAGCAAAGAGTAGATTATCGTAAACTGAATTGCAAATTTTGACATTTTTATATTAAAATCTTCGCAAATCTCAAACAAAATGATAAAATGATATCAACAATGGAAAAAAGAAAAACACTGATTGAAACACATGACTTGATGTTTTTCTATAATCCTGAAACCATAATTTTAAAAAACATAAATCTTAAAGTTTATGAAGGAGAATTTATCTCAATACTTGGGTCTTCAGGAAGTGGAAAAACGACACTTCTCTCACTTCTTGCCGGACTTGATAATCCTAAAGGTGGAGAAGTTATTTTACTTGGGAAAAATGTTAGTGATATCAAAGAAAAAGATATGTCTATTTTAAGAAGAACAAAATTAGGTTATGTCTTTCAATTTTTTAATCTAGCTCCATATTTAACGATTGAAGAAAACATTTTAATTCCAATTTATCTAAATCACGAAAAGAAAAATAAATATAAAGAAAAATTAGAAAGTTTATTAGATTTCTTGTCGCTTAAAAATAGAAGAAAAGCTTATCCTAATGATTGCTCAGGAGGTGAGCAGCAAAGAGCCGCTATAGCAAGAAGTTTAATTTATTCTCCTTCTTTAATTTTTTTAGATGAACCTACTGGTAACTTAGATAGTGAAAACTCAAAAAATTTGATGATCCTTTTAAAAAGAATTAACGAAGAAAAAGGCGTGACAATTGTCCAAGTAACCCACTCTGAAGAAAACGCAAAATATGGTAAAAGGATAATTCGTTTAAAAGATGGAGAAATATTAAATGATTATACTCTTTAAAAACGCTTTTTCTCATCTTTTTAAAAAACCTATTCAAATATTAATTACTGTCCTTGCTTCAGTATTTATTTGTGCTGCTTGTGTTATTTGTCTTTACTTTCCTTCAGTTTTAAGAGTTAATGCCTCAAAATGGGCCAATACTTTTTCTTCAGGTAATGACATAGTTTGCACTACTTTAGGTTATAACGAGACAAATTTACATAACGCAATTGCCTTTTCAGAAAAAGCTAAAAGCGAAACACCTATTTTAGATTATAGGTATACTCTCACTTACCATTACAATATTGAAACACCTGATAATGTTATTAGAAGTCAAATTATATATTTTGAAGATTTCAAAAATGACTTCAATTATTTTGATATACCGATTTTAGAAACATGTGATGGTACTTCTTCATTACCTGAAATTTATATAACTTATCAAATTAAAACAAAGTTTGATTTAGATTTACATGATGAATTAACTTTACCTAATATTGGAAAAGCCGAAATCACAGGAATAGTTGATAACTTTGGGCTTGCTGGAAACGATGGTTTTGAGATAATTTTTACTTCAAAACAAGTAAATAAAGAAGAAACAGGATCAATTAATTTTTATTTTAAAGTTAAAGGAAAAGGAACTGACCAATTTGAAGAAAACAAAAAAGAAGTCAGAGAGTATTTTAAAAACTTTTATTTTCCTTCAATCTCCATTAGTGAAGCCGAAACTAAACTAGAAACATCCGTTAATAATACAATGACAATCGTTTATATTGCTTGCGCACTGATTATTTTTGTTATGGGATTTTTACTTTATTCTTCCTATTCAGTGATTATTGAAAGCCAATATGATGATTTAATTAAATTAAAAGCTATGGGCGCTACACCTTTTCAATCAAGTTTTGCTCTTATTATAGAAACAATGATTTATGCATTAATTGGAACGCTTGTAGGATTAGGAGGCGGATATTTACTTAGCGAAATCATTAAATATGTAATGAAAGGTTCTTTCCCTTCTTTTAATGTTTCGCCTGATTTTCTTACCTATTTTTATGCTCTTTTAATTTCTTTAGGCGTTTCTTTAATTGCTTCATTTATCCCTGCTTATCGATTAGTTTCTAAAAGACCATTTGCCTTAATTTCAAGAAAAATTAAATTAAATAAATCCCATAAACTACCACTTGTTATAGTTTCAAGTTTTATCTTTATCGCTTCAATATTCTTTATGGTTTTTTCAAGTGATGATCTTTTACTTGTATCAACTATTATATTTTTAGTCGCTTTAATAATTTTTGTTATCGTCGTAACGCCTTCTTTAATTCGCTTACTTGCTTCGCTTTTAAATAACGTTTTTAAAAAAGGTTCCATAAAAATTAGTAACTATCATTTAAAAAACGAATCAACAATTTCAACTTTAGTTATTGTTTCAACTTTAATTTGCACACTACTTTTTGCTTCTTCTAAATTATTTGATGTAATTAGTGCTAGCGGAGTCAGCACAAATGATATTTTTAAAAGTGATTATGTTTTAGGTTCTTATTCAAATTTAACTAGTGCTAGAAAAGGCTTAGAGATTGCTTTAAAAAACGAGAATGTAACTGATGGAGCAATAACTAATATTATGTACAACTTTAAAAATGAGAAAGATACTTCAATTGACATTTTTGGAATTTTTATCGATAGTGAAAAAGAAATTGACTATGTTTGTCGAGACGTTAAAGATAAAAATGTTTACTCACGTTTTGAAGAAACTAGCAATGGTTGCATTTTAAGTTACGGGCTCGCTAAAAAATTTGACTTAAATATCGGCGATACATTTTCTTTAACTCATAATAGTGACAAATTTGAATGCTCTAATTTAGTTGTTGCTGGAATTGATTATTTTGCTACAACTTATGATTATCGAATTGTTGCAAAACGTGGAGATTTTGATTTTTCTAATGTTCACAATCCCGTTTATAGTGTTTTAATAAACGGAAACAAACAAGCTTATTTAGAACTTCGAGGAGAATTAAAAAAGCAAACTGGAGTCACTTTGTTTCCGTTTGATAGTTATTTTAGAAAAACAACCAGCTCTTTAAAAACTGATGAGCTAATTTTAGTTTTAGAAATTGTTGTTATGTATATAACTGGATTTGGCCTTGTTGATTATATAATGTCTTCCACGAATAAAAGAATTAAAAATTTTTCTTCATATCATCTTTTAGGAATGAGTAAAAAGGAAATTATCACAAACTTTTTATATGAATCTATCGTTATAACGTTGATTGTTGCAATTTATAGCTTTCTTTTAACTTTATTAATGTATAAAGTTGGCCCTGCTTTTGCCTTAATTTTAGATCGCTATATGTATTTTGAATTCTTTACTAATGATCTTTATTTTTATGTAATTTTATATTCAGTAATTCTTTTCTTCGCTTGGTTTTTTGTAAATACCGTTTCTACTTTAAACGCTTTAAAGAATCAGCAACTTGCAAGAGATACTGATTTTAGGTGATAGGTTTAAATGCTTTTTGAAATAGTATTAAGTGCTTAATTATTTGCCATACTAATGATAATAATGCTTATTAATTTTAAAAGCTTGTAAATCTCAATTATTTTTATAAAATTTGCATTTAGTGATTAGTCTTTTCATGTCCTTAATTTGAAAACGTGAATATAAAATTTTTCTATGATAATAAAGCAACTTCAAAAGATTACTAACCTTTAATCCGTTCTAAAATCTTTTTATCACTGCTTCTTGCTAGAGTACCTTTAATAGCAAGACCTTTCTTAATATGAGATTGAGGCAATGTTTTTTGAGCATATCTTCACTTCTTCCCATTCCGCTCCCTTCATGAGTACACATTGGATAAATTGTTTTGTCTTTATAATCGTGTTTTTCATGGGCGTTTTATTTACTGGTGTTGAATTAACAACTGCTTTACCTTATTTTGGTTTTTTGACTAGCCTAGTGAGCCAAGGATTAAACTTCTTTATCATTTTGTTTCTTATCTTTCTTTATTCATTTATTTATTGTTTTCCTTTACTTTTTATTTTTAAGAAACTAGCCTCAAAGATACTGCGCCATTAATATGATGTGCTATTGTAGGTTAATTGCTAAAAAGCTCTGGTTCTCTTTTTTTGGGTATTTACGGGTTTTGTATAAATACCTCTTTTTGTAGCTTATTAACATTAGTACGGTTCAGTTCTTTATTAGAAATGGTCCACTTCGCCCATTAAATACAATTCTTTTCACAAAAAACCTTGCAAAACCCTATTTTTTTATGAAAAAACGTTGTCAAAATGAAGTTAAAATGAAGTTACTTCATTCTAACTTCACTAAGACTTCATTGAATAATGAAGTGATTAATCATCCAAAGAAACAAGTTCCTTATTAGCAATATATTTTGTATTTCTTGCTTCTTTAAACTCAATAAGATATTGACCCTTTATTAAATAATCTAAAATATTCTTTCTAAAATAAGTAGATGGCGTCATATTTAAAAAAGTTGCAATTTCTTGTACACTTCTACGTTTATAATAGCAATAGCCTAGAATTTGTAGATCATATTTAGAATTTATTTTTTCTTGTGGTATTAAAACTTTAGCAAACTCTTTATCTTTATCCAACGAAATACTTTTCTTACTTAAATCAAGTAATGTTAAAGAAAAGTATAAATTATTCGAATTCACAAATGGTGCGTATTTTTTATCGTAAAGACTATATTCTTCTTCAATTTTATCAAAGCCACTTCCTCTTTTTTCCATAAGTTTACAAATAAAAAAGACACTACAAATAACTTCATTCCTTCTTAATGGCAGAATAGAAGCTAAATCTTTTTCATTTTTCATCCATTTAGTTCCAACTAATGAACCTGGAGATATAATTTCAAGGTGATTACTAAATAAATTAATCTCTATCTGACTTCCATTCATGAAATAATTTCGATGTACCAAAGCATTTACTACTCCTTCACTTAAAGCTCTTTTTGGATAGGAAATTAAATCGACATGTTTATCATCTTTTTTAATGAAGCCATTAGCAATTCTATTAGTCAAAAAATCTAATACATCATAGTATTCCTTTAATAAATTACCTTTAATCTCTTTAGTATAGTAAAAAGTATCATCGCCTTTAGAAGTTCCTAAAAACTGTGAACAAACAACAAGAGTTGCATCATCTTTACAATTATCTTTAAAAAGCAAAGCGCCTTTAGAAAGTTTGTTATCTAATGAGATAAAACCAATAGAT